>JASEIE010000247.1 GCA_030024065.1 Thermodesulfobacteriota bacterium | reverse complement strand
AAATATGGTAGCGTATATTTGTTCGCACGCCGGGTTAGTTCCAGTAGCTCTTCCTCTGACAGTGCTATCAAATATGGGCTTTTTCTCGGCATATGCAACCTCCTTGGTTGCAATTATGCCATGAGAAAAGATAGAATTCAAGATCATATTACGTTACCGTAATTATGAATTACAGTACTAAGGTTACCTCTAAAAATGTCATTCCTGCGAAAGCAGGAATCCATAAGTTTTTGACATTACTGGACTCCCGCCTACGCGGGAGTGACAAATTGGGAATTATTAGAGGTTCCCCTAACGGGGTAAAGGAGAATAAGATATGGAAGGAAAAGGAATTTTTGAGGGGGTGAAGATCCTCGAATTCGGACAGATCGTTGCCGGCCCGCTCATCTCGACCTATCTATCGGACTATGGAGCAGAAATCATTCATGTCGAATCACACACACGGCCTGACCAGTATCGATTGTACCCTCCCTTTAAGGATAACAAGCCCGGGATCAACCGTGGGTATGACTTTGCCATTTACAGTCATAACAAGTATGGGATTACCCTTAACCTGGGGCATGCAAAAGGAGCCGAGGTTGCCAAACGGATCGTGAAGAACTGGGCGAATGTGGTAACCGAAAATTTCACGCCGGGTGTTATGAAAAGGCAAGGGCTGGATTATGAAACATTGAAGAAAATCAAGTCGGATATTATCATGCTTGGCACCTGCAATCTGGGGCAGACAGGTCCCCACGCCCAGCACCCGGGCATGGGCTCTCATTTGACCCACCTGAGCGGATTCACCCATTTATGCGGGTGGCCTGACCGTGACCCTTTAATACTCTATGGCCCTTATATCGATTTCATCGGTGTCATCTATGGAACGATCGCCCTGGTCGCAGCCCTGGAGCACCGGCGTCAGACAGGAGAAGGGCAGTATATCGATGTTGCCCAATTTGAGGGAGGGATTCAATTCCTCGCTCCAACCTTGCTCGATTATGTTGCCAATGGCCGAATTCAAGAGAGAAAAGGGAATCGTTGCGATTATGCCGCCCCCCACGGGGCATTCCCTTGCAAAGGGGAAGACCGGTGGTGCGTCATCGCCGTTTTTAAAGATGAAGAGTGGAAAAAACTCTGCCAGGTGATGGGCGACCCTGCCTGGGCCAAGGACCCCAAGTTCAATACACTCTTGGGCAGGAAGCAGAATGAGGACGATCTGGAGAGGCGGTTGGGTGAGTGGACATCGAAATTTACCGCAGAAGAGGTGATGGTCAAACTGCAATCCGTAGGGGTGGAAGGGGCTATCGTCAAAAACCCAAAGGAGATGTATGAGGATCCCCATTTGAATCAATATCTCTGGGCTGAGATGGAGCATCCTGAGATTGGGAAGTATCACCTTCAACTTCCCTCCTTCAGGCTGTCGGATGTGCCTCCCCAGTTGCGAATGTCCGGCCCGCTCATCGGGGAGCATAACGAATATGTTTACAGGAAACTTGCGGGCTTTTCCAAGGAGGAGTATGAAGAATTTCAAAAAGAAGGGGTTTTTGAATAGAGTTTGCGGGGATGTTGAATTTTTTTAAAAAACCTAACACTTTGGCTGTTTTAAAAAGCTTCCCCATCTTGTCATTCCCGTGTAAACGGGAATCCAGACTCTGTCCCTGCGAAGGAAGGGAACCAGAAACATATGAAACTGGATTCCTGTTTTCACAGGAAACCCTGGATTCCTGTTTTCACAGGAATGACGTGCCATATAATTTGGCGTTTAATACATTTTTTCAAAACGCTAAAGTATTTAAATTCTAAGAAAAAAACAATGAGGGCTGTTTATGAAAATCCATGAATATCAGGCAAAGAAGATCATGGGATTCTATCAAATCCCGATCCCAAAGGGGGATGTGGCCAAGACCGGAGAGGAAGCCAGAGAGGTCGCTTCTAAAATTGGCGGCAACCGTTATGTCGTAAAGGCTCAGGTTCATGCTGGCGGCAGGGGCAAAGGAGGAGGCATCAAGACAGCCGATTCTCCTTCTGAAGTGGAAAGGGTTGCAGGGGCCATGCTGGGCTCTAAATTGATCACACCTCAAACCGGCGCCGAAGGGAAAGTGGTCCACAAAGTTTTGGTTGAAGAAACCGTGTCCATTGCTCAGGAGATGTATCTCGGAATTACCGTGGATCGGGCAAGGGAGTGTTCTGTCATCATCATTAGCAAAGAAGGGGGAATGGAGATAGAAGAACTTGCAAAGAGGGCCCCTGAAAAGATTGTTAAAGAGTGGGTCGACCCCGGGGTTGGATTAAGGCCTTTTCAAATATCCAGAATATCCTTTGCCCTTGAATTAGACGCTCCCCTCAAGAAACCGATTACCCAACTGATCGGGAATCTTTACCGATTGTTTCTCGAAAAGGACTGCTCCCTCGCAGAGATCAATCCTCTGGTCGTGACCAATGAAGGGCAGGTCATTGCCCTGGACGCAAAATTTAATTTTGACGATAATGCTCTTTACCGCCACAAAGAGATCGTTGAGATGAGAGATGCCCTGGAAGAGGAGCCCCTCGAAGTCGAGGCCTCCAGATATAATTTAAATTACATCAAACTGGATGGGAATGTGGGTTGTATGGTCAATGGCGCAGGACTGGCCATGGCGACGATGGATGTCATTAAATTGGCGGGAGGAATGCCGGCCAATTTTCTGGATGTGGGCGGAGGGGCAACGGTTGAGATGGTCAAAAACGGGCTAAAGATCCTCGTGTCGGACCCCAATGTAAAGGCCATTCTGGTCAATATTTTCGGGGGGATCCTCCGTTGCGACACACTGGCAAAAGGCCTGATCGAGGCAACTTCAGAGATTGAACTGAAAGTGCCGGTGGTTATTCGGATGGAAGGGACCAATGTCGAGGCCGGCCGTAAATTGTTGAATGAATCAGGTCTCAAACTTATTGTCGCCGAGACGATGAAAGAAGCCGCCGGAAAAGTGGTTGCATCTATCCATTAAAACAAACGCATTAATCATGTTACATTTTCTCGTCATTCCTGCCCCGATTTTCATCGGGATAAACTCCAGCAGGAATCCAGGTCATTCTGGTTCCCTGCCTTCGCAGGGACGGAGTCTGGATACCCGCCTTCGCGGGTATGACAGGCATAGTGGGTTGTTTTTCTGATGGCTCATGTCCATTTTATTCTCGCTTCGCCAAATTTCTCTTCGTCCGAAGGCAAGGGGTATCCACTATGCCCGATGGTGACAATAAAAAAATCTGTATCCCTTTTGGAGGGTTCCAATGAGCATTATCGTCGATAAGAATACAAGGGTTGTGGTCCAGGGAATAACCGGGAATGAAGGCCTTTTCCATACCCGTCAGATGGTTGAATACGGAACGAAAATTGTGGCCGGAGTCACTCCCGGCAAAGGGGGACAGAAGGCGGATGAGATCCCTGTTTTTAACACCGTATCCTCTGCGGTCAAAGAGACAGGCGCCAATGCATCGGTCATTTTCGTTCCTCCGGCTTTTTCGGCCGATGCGGTGATGGAGGCCGCTGATGCCGGGTTGAAGACCATTATCTGCATGACCGAGGGCATCCCGACCATCGACATGATCCAGGTCAAACATTATTTGAGGGGAAAGAATATCAACCTCATCGGCCCCAACACCCCAGGAATCATCTCGCCCGGAAAATGCAAGATCGGCGTGATGGCTGGTTACATCCACCGCGAAGGAAGCATCGGAGTGATATCACGAAGCGGGACATTGACTTATGAAGCGGTGGACCATTTGACAAAAAATGGGTTCGGGCAGTCAACCTGTGTCGGCATTGGAGGGGATCCGATCATCGGGTTGACTTTTGTCGATCTGCTGGGCATGTTCGAAAAGGACCCGGAAACCGAAGCGATCGTATTGATCGGAGAAATTGGTGGGATGGCAGAAGAAGAGGCGGCCGCCTATTATAAGGGAAATATGAAAAAACCCGTCATTGCTTTTATCGCCGGAAAGACAGCGCCTCCGGGCCGGCGTATGGGGCATGCAGGGGCGATCATCTCCGCGGGGTCGGGGACAGCCTCCCAAAAGATAGAATTCCTGGAGAAATCAGGAATTAAGGTGCTGGAATATCCTGAATTTATCCCCCAGGAGCTTAAGAGAATTCTGAAAAGGTGATTAAATCGTAAAAAGCCTGAGAAAGCCATTTTCTGTCATTCCTGCGCAAGCAGGAATCCAGTCTTTTCAAGTAGTTAGAATTTTCTGGATTCCCGTTCCCCGATTGATGCCTTCGAGGACAAGTTTCACGGGAATGACGACTTTTTACGATTCCATCAAAAATTATTTTGAGTTTTTTGTTTTGTGTTTTGAGTTTATTTAGAGGTTTTTCGTGCTTCGAGTTTACACCCGCTTGATTATGAATAACTTTGTTGCCATTTCGCGCACAATTTCATTCATAAGGGACTAACAGAAGATAGAGGAAGATAGAGTTCGATGGAAAGAGAGCGGATCATTGTTGGCCTGTCAGGGGCCTCGGGCGTCATTCTCGGAATCAGGCTGCTCGAAGAATTATCTCAAAAAGACGGGATCGAGACCCATCTCATTGTCTCCGATGCGGCCAGAAGAACGATTGAAATGGAGACCGAATGGAAGGTGGAAGATGTGGAAACTTTGGCTTTCCAGGTTCATGACTTTCGAAACATTGGCTCCTCCATTTCCAGCGGATCCTATAAGACAAAGGGAATGGTGGTCATTCCTTGCAGCATAAAGACCCTGTCGGCCATCGCCCATTCCTTTAATACCAACCTTTTAATCCGCGCCGCAGATGTGGTCTTAAAGGAGCGGAGAAGACTGGTCCTGGTTCCGAGAGAGATGCCCCTTCACAGGGGACATTTGGAGTTGATGCTAAGGGTCCAGGATCTGGGTGGAATTATTTTGCCCCCCATGCTTACTTTCTACCATAAGCCCAAAACCGTGGAAGAGATGGTCGACTATATCGTCGGAAAGGTTTTTGATTCTCTGGAGATTGACCACGGCCTCTACAAGAGGTGGGGCTAAAAAGAGCTCTAAAAAACTACTTTTCGCTCTTTGATTACACAGATTTTTGAAAAATGATTACACAGATTTTTTTATTATCAATACGTTTCTAATCTGTGTAATCTGTTCTTAATCGGTGTAATCAGAGATTTTTTGAAAATCTCAAAAAAAAGACTTGACAAAATTAATTGGTTTTAATATATTACCCTTAATTCCCGGTCAGGGCCTTTTCATTCAGGAAAGGAGGTGATGAGAGCGCAGGTAAAAAGAGGTCCGTTTTAGTTGGATATCAAGTAGTTCAAGGGGTTTTAGAGGTCAGTGTGAGTGGACAGTAAAATCAGACGTCTGAATTTGAATCGGCATTAAAAAACTGGTCACGAAGCACAAAAACAATTGAGGAGGAAAAGAGATGAAAAAGTTTATTGTTTTGAGTTTAGCTGGGTTATTGATCATGGCCATGAGCTCCATGGTCTATGCCCAGAAACTTGATTTCAAGGCATCCGGGCATATCTATGCGCAAAGTTTCTTGTATGTGAATTTGCCAGCGCTCTCCTATGGGACAGCCCCACTCTTCACAGGAAGGGCTGGAGGCGGGATAAGCTCAGATTATCGGCCCGGTGGAGGGGCATTCGATGAAACCAATTCCTGGATGAATGCCCGGGGCAGGCTTAAATTTGATGCTGTGATGGGAAAAGAGTTGAGCGGGACCATCTTCTTTGAGATGGACTCCTCGAGATGGGGTGATATATCCACTGACAGAAATCGAATGGGTTACTGGACTGCAGACCGGGCCGCGCTTGAGATTAAGAACGTCTATATCGATTTCGGCGTTCCCGTGATACCTGTTCCCGCAAGAGTGCGTGTGGGTCTCCAGGGCATGACTATCCGGCCACAGATGGTTCACGATACAGATGGTATGGGGATTCGAGG
>JASEIE010000246.1 GCA_030024065.1 Thermodesulfobacteriota bacterium | reverse complement strand
CCTGAGTTACATATTTGCCGTAAGGATTTAGCATTCGAAACTGAGGGATTACAAAATATCCACCTTTACACCCTGTCGCTTTTAAGTTACTTTTTAGGAGCAGAGGAGAAGATGGAAAAGATTGTCATCCGGGGAGCCAAGGTCCATAATTTAAAGAATATCGATGTGGAGATTCCCCGTAATCGACTGGTGGTGATCACCGGGTTGAGTGGTTCGGGGAAGTCAACCCTTGCCTTCGATACCCTCTATGCCGAGGGCCAGAGACGGTATGTCGAATCCCTTTCAGCCTATGCCAGGCAGTTTTTGGAACAGATGGAGAGGGCGAATGTCGAATCCATCGAAGGCCTCTCACCATCCATCGCTATCGATCAGAGGAGTATGTCACGAAGCCCCCGGTCCACGGTGGGGACAGTGACAGAGATCTATGACTATCTTCGGCTCCTGTTTGCCCGAATCGGAGAACCCTTCTGTCCCCATTGTGACTCTCCCATTTCATCGCAGACCCTTCAACAGATGACCGAAACGCTCCTTCGACTCTCGAAAGGGACATCTCTTACCATTTTCTCCCCCATCGTGAGGGGGAAAAAAGGCGAATATCGGAAAGAGATGGATGATCTGCGAAGAAACGGTTTCGTCAGGGTGAGGATTGACGGCGAAATTCGGGATCTGAGTGAAGAGATCTATCTGGACAGGAACAAACGCCACGAGATCGATGTGGTGATAGACCGTCTGTTGGTGAAAGAGGGAGCGGAGAAGAGAATCAACGATTCATTGGAGATTGCTTCTCACCTTTCCGAAGGGATTGTGAAGGTCGAGAGGGAGGGGGCTCCTCCCGTGGTCTTCAGCGAGAAGTTCTCCTGTCCTGATTGCGGATTCAGTTTCCCTGAGATCACACCGAGGATGTTTTCATTCAACAGTCCCCAGGGTGCTTGCCCGACCTGCAGTGGATTGGGCACAAAGCAAAACTTTGATCCTGACCTCATCGTCCCCGATCCATCCCTTTCCATTCAAGATGGGGCCATCCTTCCCTGGAGAGAGAGGGGGCAGTCTTTTCTAAGGCCTGTCCTGGAAGGTCTGGCAAAACACTACCATTTCAGTCTTGATACTCCTTTCAGCCGGTTAACAAAATCGGTTCAAGACATCCTTCTCTATGGTTCAGGAGGAGAAAAGATCTCCTTCAAAGTTAAAGGAAAGGGGGCGCCCAACCTCTTCCAACAGGAGTTTGAAGGGGTGGCTCGAGAGTTGGAGAAGCGATGGGAGAAAGATGGGGAAGAGGCAGAAGAGTTAGAGAGGTTGATGAGGTTGACCCCCTGTCCTGAATGTGAGGGGACGCGGCTGAAGAAGGAAGTCTTGTCAATCAAGGTAGGCCGAAAGTCCATCGCCGAGGTGACACATCTCTATGTCAAAGAGGCTTTGGATTTTTTAATAAATCTGGAACTGACTCCAAGATCTCAAAAGATTGCCCATGGTATTTTGAGAGAGATCGAGGAGCGGCTGAAGTTTATGATGGAAGTGGGTCTGGATTATCTCACCCTGGACCGAAATGCCGCCACCCTTTCCGGAGGGGAATCCCAGCGCATTCGTCTGGCCACTCAGATCGGTTCCAGCCTGGTCGGGGTGCTCTATGTTCTGGATGAGCCGAGCATCGGGCTTCATCAGAGAGATCACCTGCGACTCCTGGGGACATTAAAGAGGTTGAGGGATCTGGGAAATACTGTCGTTGTCGTAGAGCATGATGAAGAGACGATCCGCTCCGCCGACTATATCATCGACATGGGGCCTGGACCCGGGGAAAAGGGAGGAGAGGTGATCTTTGCCGGATCTCCAGAGAGACTGATGGAGGCGAAAGGTTCATTAACAGGGCAGTATCTCTCAGGTAAGAAATCCATCCCACTTCCCGGACAGAGACGACCGGTCAATGATAAGTATCTGGCGCTCCGTGGCGCTACGGCGAACAATTTAAAGAATATCGATGTGAAGATTCCCGTAGGTGTTTTTAACTGCGTGACTGGCGTTTCGGGATCAGGAAAATCGACACTGGTTATCGATACACTCTATCGTCTGTTGTCTCAACAACGATATCGAAGCCGTGTGCGCTGTGCTTCGGTTCAAAAGGTTGAAGGATTGGAACATATCGATAAGGTTGTCCATGTGGATCAGATGCCCATAGGAAGGACGCCCCGTTCCAATCCGGCCACCTATACAGGCCTTTTTCAACCCATCCGGGAACTCTTTTCCCAACTTCCGGAATCAAGGGCGAGGGGGTTTAAACCCGGCCGTTTCAGTTTTAATGTGTCAGGAGGACAATGCGAGTCGTGCCGTGGCGATGGAACCCTGCGTGTGGAGATGAACTTTCTGCCTGATGTCTATGTGACCTGCGAGGAGTGCCATGGTAAAAGGTATAATCGAGAGACATTAAATATTCGGTATAAAGGAAAGACCATTTCTGATGTATTGGAGATGACTGCAGAAGAGGCTTATGAATTCTTTCAGGCCATCCCAGTCATCCATCAGAAACTTCAGACCCTTTGCGATGTCGGTCTGGGTTATATCAAACTGGGCCAGTCCGCCACAACCCTTTCAGGAGGAGAGGCTCAGCGGATTAAATTGGGAAGAGAATTGAGTAAAAGAGACACAGGCAGGACGGTCTATATTCTGGATGAACCCACCACCGGCCTCCATTTTGCTGATATTCAGAGATTGCTCGATGTTCTGAATAGGCTCACCGACAGGGGAAACACGGTCATCGTGATCGAACATAATATGGAAGTGATCAAATCCGCTGACTACATCATCGATTTAGGCCCGGAAGGTGGAGAGGAGGGAGGTTGGGTAATTGCCACAGGTCCTCCCGAGGAAATTGTTAAAATCTCTCGTTCCTACACCGGCCAATATCTCAAAAAGAAACTTAACCATTTTATTCATTGACCCTTCGGCACGCTTATGATCAACCCTGAGTACGTCGAAGTGTTGACTTTTTTCACTCCTATTGGTAAAAAACCAGACAATACAGAAATTTAGTGATCAAGGAGGTTCGTTATGGAAGAAAAAGAAAAATCGAGTACGGGATTGGATGAGAATGTGGCCGGGTTTCTTTGTTATCTTTTTGGGTTCATCACAGGTATCGTCTTTTTGGTGGTGGAGAAGAAGAGCAGTTTCGTGAAGTTTCATGCCATGCAGTCAACCATCACCTTTTTCAGTCTCTTTATTATTTCGATGATCCTGGGAATGATCCCGATTATCGGTCTTCTGGTCTATCCGATCTGGATTTTAAGCCTCGTTTTGTGGCTTCTTCTGATGGTGAAGGCCCTTCGCGGAGAAAGATACTCCTTGCCGATCGTAGGAAAAATGGCAGAGGAAAAGGCGGGTAAGTAAACCCCGTTAGAAATTCCAGTCGTTGCGACTCGGAACCGAACGGGGCATTAAACCCCGCCCTGCCTGCCGGCAGGCAGGCGGAATTAATCTGAAATGTCCCCCCGCTGCAGCCGCTGGCCCAGAGGGCCTCTAGCCCGGAGGGAGCAGCGGGGCATTATTTCTAACGGGGTAAATAGGTCCTCGATGGGGAAAAGGCGTAAGAAAAAAGGATCAATAGGGAAGTTTGTTATCTTCCTCTTTCTCATCGGGATAGTTGCGTCTGTTTCTATTCTTTTCCGCAAGGAAATAGCCGATTCATTTCGGCCATTGCTAGAGAAATTAAATTTAGTGGAAGAGAGGAAAGAGATTGTCCTCTATTTTTCTGATCGCGACGGCGAATATCTGATCGGGGAGAAAAGAAAGATTGCGAAGAGGGGTGAGGTAAAAGAAGAGGCAAAGGAGACGATTAACGAACTGATCAAGGGCCCGAAGGGAAAACTCACCCCCACTCTTCCTTCCCGAACGAGGTGTTTGAACCTAAAGGTAAATGAGAAGGGGGTGGCGATCATCAATTTTAATAAAGCCCTCTCCAAAGACCATCCCGGAGGAAGCTCATCGGAGATTTTAACCACCTACTCCATCGTCAATTCTCTCACCCTCAATTTTCCCCGGATCAAGGAGGTTCAAATCCTTATCGAGGGAAAGCCCGTAGAAACCATCACCGGCCATCTCTCCTTGAAGCAACCCATTTCTTCCAAACCCGATTTGATTAAAAAATAAAAAGAGAGCAATTGATTTCAAGAGAATTTGATGGTAAGATTTACTAAAATTTTTGCTGTGGAACTCTGCAAACTCTAAGGTATTTTTATGCTGGAAGCAAAATATATTCGGGAACATTTGGATGAGGTTGGAGCGAGGCTGGCTTCAAGGGGGCAAACCATCAGCCTGGACCCGTTTGTTGCGATCGATAGTGAGCGGAGAAAAGCAGTCCAGGAATGGGAAAAGTTGAGATCTCTTCAGAAGAAGATCTCCGATGAGGTGAGCAGAAGAAAAAGGGAAGGGCAGGATGCTTCAGATCTCATCTCGGAAATGAAAAAAGTTTCCCAGGAGTTGAAAGACCTGGATGGTATCGTTCAGGAGAAAGAGAAAACCTTACAGGATTTCCTAATGATGATCCCAAACCTTCCCCATTCTTCCGTTCCGATAGGGAAGGATTCATCCGATAATGATGAGGTCAGGCAGTGGGGCGAGATACCCAGATTCGGTTTTGAACCCAAACCCCATTGGGATTTGGGTGAGGAACTCGGAATCCTCGATTTTAAATCGGGGGCGAAGATTGCCGGAGCCCGATTTACTCTTTACTGGGATCTTGGAGCAAAACTGGAAAGGGCGCTGATCAATTTTATGCTCGATCTCCACACCCGGGAGCATGGATATCGTGAAGTGCTTCCCCCTTTTATGGTCAATCGGATGACGATGACAGGCACAGGTCAGCTTCCGAAGTTTGAGGAGGAGTTGTTCAAAGTGGAAGGGGTTGACTACTTTCTCATTCCAACTGCGGAAGTTCCTGTGACGAATATTCATCAGGATGAGGTACTTGAGGAAAAAGATCTTCCCCTTTATTATATAGCCTACACTCCCTGTTTCAGAAAGGAGGCAGGCTCCTATGGGAAGGATACCCGGGGGTTGATCCGGCAACACCAGTTCAACAAGGTGGAATTGGTGAAATTTGCAAAGCCTGAAAATTCCTATGAGGAGCTGGAAAAACTTCTTTCTAATGCCGAGGAGGTATTAAGAAGGCTGAAACTCCCTTATCGTGTGGTCAACCTTTGTACGGGAGACCTTGGATTTTCTGCATCGAAGACCTATGATATAGAGGTTTGGCTTCCCGGACTGAACACATTCAAAGAGATCTCCTCCTGCAGCAACTTTGAGGACTTCCAGGCCCGGAGGGCGAAGATTCGATACCGTGTTTCCGGAAAGTCAAAGACCGAGTATATTCATACGCTCAATGGTTCCGGATTAGCTGTTGGAAGAACCCTGGTAGCCATCCTGGAAAATTATCAGCAGGACGATGGGACTGTAATTATTCCGGAGGTTTTGAGACTCTACATGGGGGGAGTTGAAAGGATCGAGAAAAGAAAGTAATTGAGTTCGGAGTTAGGAGTTCGGAGAATTGAAAAGTATTTTTGTAATTCACCCCGTTAGAAATAATGCCCCGCTCGGTTCCGAGTCGCAACGACTGGAATTTCTAACGGGGTTTACTCCAAACACCGAACCAATAACTCTGAACTACGAAACGAAGTGTAGCACGGAGGGATGGCCGAGTGGTTTAAGGCGTCCCGCTTGAAACGGGATGGGTGAAAGCCCCGTGGGTTCGGCGACCGGAGGGAGGCGGAAGGAGCGTAAGCGAGTGAGCACATCCTACTCCCTCCTTCAGATCTTTGAAGGAAAGAAGGATGAAGAAAATAAAGTCGTTGTATATAGGCTGGATGACGGAAAAACTTCGGAGGGATGGCCGAGTGGTTTAAGGCGTCCCGCTTGAAACGGGATAGGTGA
>JASEIE010000245.1 GCA_030024065.1 Thermodesulfobacteriota bacterium | reverse complement strand
TCGCATCCCACATGACAACATGCTTTGACTCCCCATGACAGGTAAGACATTTTGAGTATTTTTCTTTTCCGCTCACCTTTTTTCCGTAACCTAAAATGGCTCCGTTCTTTCCGCCTTTTTCGGCATGCTGGGCGCCAGGACCGTGGCAGGATTCACATCCTTCCCTGTTTGCTGGGGAGTCTTTTTTGGCCTTCTTGGCATGGATCGATTTTGCGTAGCTAGCATAGGCCTCCTCATGGCACCCCTTGCAGGCTTCAGACCCGGCAAAACCGCCCTCTCCCCCTTCACTGCTCTGGGCGGTGAAGAGCCAAAGGAAAAAGAAAAAACCTGACAGAAAGATAAAAACCTTCTTCCCCATAACCTTACCTCCTCTGTCTCGTTAAAATATTAAGTCATTTTTCATTCATTTCTCCTCGATTGTAGTTTATTTTCTCGAGGGACCTTTGTCTATAGGGCAATTCATCTATTTTTCAAAAAAAAGGACTCTATTTTTAAGGGTCTTTTTACTTAAAACGCCATCAGGGTATAAATCGATTTTGTATTGCAGATGTAACGAGGTTTGTTTTTAGAGTTGATTGACCTTGGAGGTTTGGGAAGCCTTCTCGAAGGCTTTACTCTATGCGCTATGCGTTTACTTTTTTAACTTTAAACTTTGGTGAGTCCTATTCGGATGGCATACTTGATGAGGCCCACCTTATCATGGATATTCAATTTCTCCATGATATGGTTTTTGTGGGCTTCAACGGTCTTTTTACTGATACAGAGGGTGGAAGCAATCTGAGGAACGGAATGTCCCTCGGCAATTAACTGCAAAATCTCTCTCTCCCGACTGGTAAGGAGATCATCTACCCCCTTTTTTCCACCCATTTCTGCTTTTCGGATGTACTCATCAATCACCTTTTTAGAAATGGATGGGCTAAGAAAGGAATCCCCTTGATAGATGGTTCGAATAGCAGAGATGAGATCCGTCATCGCCGAATCCTTAATAAGATAACCTGATGCGCCCGCTTTGAGAATTTGAAAAATCCATTCCTCATTATCGTACATCGTAAGGACTAACACCTTCATGTGGGGAAAGAGTTTTTTTATTCTACGGGTTGCCTCAATCCCATTTAAATGCCTCATGGCGATGTCCATCAACACAACATCCGGAAGAAGTTTTTTCGACAGTTCGACGGCCTCAAAACCATCCGATGCCTCGCCGACGACTTCAAAATTAGGTTCGGATCTTAAGAGAGCGAAGAGCCCCTGACGAACAATGGTGTGGTCTTCAGCTAATAGAATACGTATCTTTTGCATTCCCATCGCTTCCCTTTTGATATGGAACCTCGATGTGGATGTGGGTTCCAAAACCTGGTTTTGATTGGATATCAATATGGCCCCTAAGGAGAGAAATTCTCTCCTTCATCCCAATAATGCCAAAACCCCTTTCCGGAGATTCGGGATGCAACAGCTTGTCCAAATCAAATCCCCTCCCGTTGTCTATTATGGAAGCGTAGACCATCGAATCCCTCTGTTCGAGGGAAATTTCGATCTGACTTGCCTCCGCATGCTTCGAAATATTGTTCAAGGCCTCCTGAAGGATTCGATAAAATGCTGTTTCAATTTGTGGGGGTAACTTTTCATCAAACCCGATCGCCTGGAAGTGAGAATGAATGTTTAGTCGATTGGAGAAATTCTGGATGTACCATCTCAATGTAGGGATCAAGCCGAGATCGTCCAGCATCGTTGGCCTGAGATCCATCGATAACTGGCGCATGGCCGTAAGGGTACGGTTGGATAAGGATTTCGCTTCTCCTAATCTTTCCCTGAGGATAAAGGAAGTTTGTGGAAGGTCTTTATCGATCATATCCAAATTGAATTTAATCGCTGTAAGGGCCTGACCGATTTCATCGTGAAGTTCTCTTGAAATCCGCCTTCGTTCGTTCTCCTGGGCGTCGATGATCTGGGAGAGGTATTTCCGTTCCAGCCTCATCTTTTCCATCAGTGTTTTAGCCATCAGGTTGAAGGAGTCCGCTAACCTCTTAATCTCATCGTCGCTTTTGAAGCTGATGGTTCTTTTGAAATCACCCCGACCGAAGAGGGATGCCGCCTCCACGAAATGCTGGAGTTTTTTGATGACGAGTTGATTCAGGGCGATCCCGATGACTAAGGTAGAAATGCCAATTGAAAAGAGCAAAAGGAGGATGTTTTCCTTTACCTCTGCCCGGAGTTGTCTTTCGATATTTTTCAGGGTGAAATCGGTGACAAGGACACCGGTGATCTTCTGGTCTGGGTTATGACAGGAGAAACATTCCTTCCGATTATAAATGGGGTTAACGTTTCTGAAGATCTTTTCTCCTCCGAGAGAGGAGTAGATGACCGTCTTATTCAATGCCTCGGTTGTTCGATGATGGCAGACCTGGCATGTGGGATCATGGATGCCGATGGTTCTTCCAATCTCTTTATCGTCAATGGAGATGGTAATCCGGCCAATCCGGTCGAGAATGAAGATTTTCTTGACATCCGGGTATTGATTCGCTACCTCTAGGATGTATTTCATTTCCCCTATATTCTTGGATAACATCGAACTTTTCAAAACATCGTTAACCATTTGGGTCAGATGGGGGCTGACGTTTACCTGCAGATTATGGATCATTTTTTCTCGATGGTTGAAGTATTGAATGGTGAAGAGAATGGTCATGGTAAGTGTAAGAAGGGTGACCAGACCAATGACGATCTTAAAACGGAGGCTTTTATAAAACTTAATCTGTTTCATCGAATTTTTGATATAAATAATTTAGTTCTCAAATTCTGGCCCTACGCATTGGGTATCCGAGCAGAGAAAATGACGGTACTGGAAGAATCTCCATTCATGCCCAAATGCCAGGTACAGGCTTTCCACAATACCCACACTTTCCTCCCTTCAGATTCATCTCTCCAACCATGAACCCCGTCCTTTGGATTACCATTTTCTTGCACCTTGGACAGAAGGTGTGCCCTCCCTCGTGGCCCGGGATATTCCCGATGTAGATATATTCAAGGCCAGAAGACAAGGCCATTGCCCGAGCTTTCTCCAATGTGGAAACGGGTGTGGGAGGGAGGTTCCTGAGCTTGTACAGAGGATAGAAGCGAAAGAAATGGATTGGCGTGTAAGCTCCTAATTCCCTCTTCACCCAGAGGCACATTTCTTTTACCACCGATATCTCATCATTATTTGTGGGAATCATAAGGTTTGTGATCTCAATGTGAATTTTTTCCTCCCTGAGGGTCTTTAAGGTCTCGAGCACTGGGGGGAGTCTCCCATTACACAAATCACGATAAAACGTCCCTGTAAAACCTTTCAAATCAATATTGGCCGCATCTAACACTTTGCACAGTTTTCGAAGTGGTCTCTCATTTATAAAACCATTGGAGTGGATCACATTCAGAAGTCCTGCCTTTCTTGCAAGATAGCAGACATCTAACATGTATTCATAAAAGATTACAGGTTCTGTGTCAGTATAGGCGATAGAACGGGCTCCCATCTCTTTGGCCTTCTTCACCACTATCTCCGGTGGGATATCATAGCTGTATATGTCCTCTGGAGCGGCTTGGGAAAATTCCCAACTCTGGCAAAACTTACACTGGAAATTGCATCCCGCTGTTGCTATCGAAAAAGAATCGGTAGCAGGAAGGACATGGAAAAAAGGGTTCCTCTCAATCGGGTCTAAATGAAGGGCGCAAGGATTCCCATATGCCAAGCTGTAATATTTTCCTTCCCGGTTCTCCCGCACTCTACAAAAACCTCTTTTACCCTTAGAAACGCGGCACAATCTGGGGCAAAGTTCGCACTGGATCTCTCCTCCATCCAGAGAAGTGAAATAGGGAGAGAGCTTTGTCTTAATGAGACCCTTCTTAGCCAATTGTGCATGGGAGGTTTCTGGAAAACTAAAGAGATATGCAGCGGAGGCCATGCAGAAACTTGTTCTAAAAAACCGTAAAAACTCCCGTCTCGTGAATTTAGAATTGGATAAGGATTTTCCACACATAAGCCTTTCCATATTAATAAATTAATGCGGAATTGACTTAGGAGTCAACAACCCTTTATATCATAAATATCTTTACAATAGGATTTTAATAAAGTACAATAATAAATAATTTGAGAATTTTAATAAAGTATAATATTAAATAAACTTGCAGGTCAAGAGATGGAGTTAACACGCAGGGATTTCATTAAATGTTCTTTCATTTTGGGCAGTTCATTACTTCTCTTTCCCCCCTCCCTTTATGCCGGACAAAAAAAGGAAGAGCGATGGATTCCAGCTTATGAGAAATTGGAGAAAGAAGGTAAATTGGCCCAGAGGGTCAAACAAGCATATGCCATCTTTGAGAATTGTCAGCTCTGTCCCAGGCGCTGTGGGGTGAATCGGCAAAAGGGTGAAAGAGGGTTCTGCCGAGCTCCGTTAAGACCCGTGATCTTCAGCTATCACCCCCATTTTGGCGAAGAGATGTCGATAGTGGGCCAAAACGGATCTGGCACCATCTTCTTCTCCAACTGCGGCCTCCGCTGTGTCTTCTGCCAGAACTGGCCCATCTCCCATGAAGGAAGAGGAAAGGAAGTTCAAGATGAAGACCTTGCAGATATGATGCTCCACCTCCAGAAGATAGGTTGCCATAACATCAACCTCGTTACACCCACCCACGTCATGCCTAACATCCTCAATGCTACGCGCATAGCCTTGAAAAAAGGATTGCGTCTCCCTTTATTCTACAATACATGTGGTTCCGAGCTTTTAGAGATATTGAAGATCTTAGACGGCATTGTGGATATTTATAAGCCAGATATGAAATATATGGATGCAGATAAAGCGGCAAAATATTCAGCCGGAGCTTCAGATTATCCTGAAGTGACGAAGAAAGGGATCCTCGAAATGCACCGACAGGTCGGTCAACTCCAAATTGATAGACAGGGTATTGCAAAAAGAGGGCTGATCATACGACACTTGGTCATGCCCAACCGGGTGGCAGATACTGAGAAGTTCGTCAGATGGGTGGCCGAGAACCTTCCTAAATCCACATACGTGAATATCATGGCTCAATATCGTGTGGAATATAAAGCTTTTGAATATTCAGAAATCGCCCGTGGGATCACGGTGCAGGAATTTCTGGAAGCAATGGATTGGGCTAAAAAATACGGCTTGACCAACCTTGACCCTCAATCCAAGGCGATCAGAGACTTTTACTCTCAACGCCGATCAAACTAAATCCATCATAAAGCAGATTTCTGAGAATCCTCAAGATGAGCATTCTGGGCCGTCTCTGATATCGAAAAATATTAATGAATTCCCTAAGTAACCCTCATCGACAAATCCTCTATCCCTCTGGCAGGAAAAAGGATTGTCAAAGTTAATCCTGATATTGGCCTTAATAACTTTTCTTTTCACCATATGCTTCATTCCCTCTCTTTTTCCTTTCCCATATTTTTAGAATTCCATTGAAACGAAAAGTGGAAGGGTGTTATAAAATAAATTAGGGTGAAGGTAAAATCAGTCATGAATGGAAAGGTTCTCTTCCGACTTCTTTTCGTGATCCTCATCATTTTAGCCCTTCATTCTTCAACAGAAGGAGTAGAGGATTCTCACTCTTTTCAAAGATAGGGATTACGCCCATAAAGGATAATAAAAAGGCACCTAATTTTTACCTGGAAAATCTTAGTGGTAAAAAAGTAGAGCTGAAATATCTTAAAGGGAAGGTCATCTTTCTCAACTTCTGGGCAACCTGGTGTGGTCCCTGTAAGGAGGAGATGCCTTCCATGGAGGTTTTATACCGGAAGTTTAAAGAGAGAGGCTTCGTCTTTTTAACCATCTCTGTCGATTATGAGGAGAAGAAGAAGGTAAAGGAATTTATCGATAAACACCATTATACCTTTCCGGTCTTAATCGACCCCAAAGGCTTTACCCTTGACCTTTACGGAATCA
>JASEIE010000244.1 GCA_030024065.1 Thermodesulfobacteriota bacterium | reverse complement strand
AGCCTGAATTCCTAACTATAAAGAAAAGGCATATACCGAGACAATGCAAAACCTTCGTCAGTGGCTAAAGAGCAATCAAGGGATTGGCGTTATGGTGTCCCTGTTTTTCCTTGCCTTTCTTGTTTATCTTTTGCTTTCGCCCTGGGTCTACACAAAGCTTGGTGATGGATTTCGCCTGGGATTTTTCCCCATTCTAAGCGTAGTCCTTATTCTTCTCCCCTCACTTATTTTAATTTTTGATAGTCATCGGAAGGAGACCCCCGCTGATTTAAAGATTCTTAGCTTTAAATCTTTTCTCGTTGTCCTGTTGCTCCTGGCTGGATGCTTGTTTTATTTTGTGATAATGAATAAAATAGGATTTTTAATCATAACTCCTTTTTTCCTCTTCTTTTCTATTTACGCTTTGGGTTTGAAATCCTGGTGGAAAGGTATAATAGTGGCGGTAGTAATGACGGTGATAGTTTATACCATGCTTAGCCTTCTCGGTCTAAAATTACCGGCGGGTATTTTATCGGATATATTACCTTTCTAAGGAGTTAAAATTGTTTCAGACAGACGCCATAGTTGAAGCGTTCCACATCTTTTTCACTTTACAGGTTTTCCTGTGGATATCCATAGGGGTATTCCTTGGGGGGGTCATTGGTGCTATACCCGGTTTGAGCGCAACCTCGGGGATTGCTTTAGTACTACCCGTTGCTTTTGTTTTACCTGTAGCCCCGGCATTAGGTCTGACTATGGGATTATACAAAGGTGCCCTTTTCGGGGGCTCGATTACGGCTATAAGCTTTGGTATCCCGGGAACCCCAGATGCTGCTCCTACCGTTTATGATGGCTACAAGCTGATGCAAAAAGGGGAAGGGCGTAAGGCTGTTGAGATGGCATTAGCTGCTGGTGTTACCGGTGATAGTCTGAGTGATGTATTCACCATCATTGTAGCTCCACTTGTGGCTATAGTAGCGCTGGCATTTGGACCTACGGAGCGACTTTGGCTTATAGTTCTGGCTATCTGCGTAATCGGAGCTTTGACTGGTAGACATTTAGTCAAGGGACTAATAAGCGCTGCTATCGGCATTTTCATAGGTACAATTGGGAGTGACCCCATAGGTATGGTATCGCGAATGACCTTCGGGCAATGGTGGCTGATGGATGGTATCCCCCTTATTCCTCTTTTTATAGGCATATTTGCCCTGCCGCCAGTATTGGACGAGCTTTCCAAGCTTTTAGAGAAGAGGGGAAAAGGAGACGAAGTTGCCGTGGAGGATTATTGGAAAATTGGACCAGGTTTGACTTTTAAGGAATATTGGCGGTGTCGGAAGGAGATGGGAATGGGGACCGCGGTGGGAACTTTTATCGGAATGTTGCCCGGATTAGGATCTACAATAGGAGCCTTTGTTTCCTACGGCATAGCCAGACAGATTTCTCCCGAGAAGGGGATAGGCACAGGGAAGCTGGAAGGATTGGCTGCCGTTGAGTCAGGCAGTAATTCTACTTGTGGTCCCACCTTGATTCCTTTGCTTGCTTTTGGCATCCCCGGGAGTGCGGCAGCAGCCCTTATCGGAGCTAATTTGATGCTCCACGGAGCAACTCCTTCCCCACGAATGTTCGAACTCTATCCACACATTGTCTACGCTCTCTTTATGATCATACTCGTTGCCAATGTGTTTAATTTAACAATCAATCGCTTTGTTGCCAGATTGTTTGTTATGGTGGGACAGCTGCCTAAATCATATTTATTTCCTTTAATTTTACTAATGGCTGTTGTCGGGGCTTATGCCTATCGCCAAAATCCTTATGATATTATAATTCTGGTTGGTTGCGGATTATTGGGTTTTGGAATGAAGATAGTTAAAATTCCCGTTGCCCCTCTGGTAATTGCTTTTTTACTTACTCCAATGGCGGAGGCTAATTTACGCCGAGCTTTACTTATCGCCGGTGGCAACTGGGGTCAAGCCCTGTTTGGCACTCCTCTTGCCTTAGGATTGATCGTTACAGTCGTTGTATTAATGTATTTTATTGTCCGGTTTCTGCTTAAGAAGGTTGAAATGGATTAAAGAAGTAGGAACTTGGTAATACTACTCACGGTTCGGTAAAGGAGTAACCAACTTGGAGGGAGATTTAACCCAAAGTGTTAAAAGGTAAATTTTGATAAGAACTCCCTTTTGGGCGGGTCAAGTATAAGAATGAGTCTCTTGTATGTCAAGACAATTTGTTTAATTTCAAGAATTGGAACGAAGATTCTCGGACCTATGAGGAAAGCGATCATGATCGATTTAAAAAAATGGAACAGAGGAAATGGAAAGGAGGGCAATTGTGGAATCGGTAACCAAAGCCCTAGCCGAGGTGACAGCGAACCTTAAGTTCGAAGATCTGGATGCCCAACTTGTTCAAAACGTTAAGAAGTACCTCTTAGATGCGGTCGGTTGCGGACTTTATGGAACGACGTTGCCTTGGTGCCAAATTGTCAATCGCTTTGTGAGAGAACAGGAGGGAAGAGAGGAATCGACTTTATGGCTTCAAGGATTTAAAGGCCCCAGTACGACTATATCTTTGGGACTGGGTGTGATGATTCATAGTTTTGATTTTGACGACTATCACAATGCCAAGATTCATCCCGGAGCGGTCGTCGTCCCTGCGGCCATTACCGTGGGTGAACGAATGGGAGCCAGTGGTCAGTCGGTGATTACGGCAATGGTGGCAGGATATGAGACGATGATCAGAGTCAGCCTCGCGACCGGACCCAACTCCTCCCGTTTAAAGGGATGGCATCTGACAGGGACAACAGGGACGTTTGGTGCGGCTGCAGCGGCAGGAAACCTTCTCGGATTGAATGAAGACGAGATGGCCAGCGCTCTGGGAATGGCAGGAACTCAATCCGCTGGCCTCTGGGCCTTTAGTGCGGATGGAGCCATGAGCAAGAGATTCCATGCCGGCCGCTCAAGCCAGAGCGGAGTGATGGCTGCACTCCTTGCACAGAAAGGTTATAAAGGGCCTACCAAAATCCTTGAAGCCGAGGATGGAGGGTTCTGCAAAGCCACCTCCGACCGCGTGAACTTCTCCTTAGCAACAGAGGGATTGGGAAAGAGGTTTTTGAGCAACGACGTCACGATCAAACCTTATTCCTGTTGCGGAAGCATTCATTCCTCCATCGATGGAGTTCGACAACTGATCCAAAAACACAGGATCCCAGCTTCCGAGATCGCAAAGGTCTTCGCGAAAACTGCCAATGTAATAAAGGTCCAATGTGGCTTCGAGTATGAGCCGCTCAGTGTGCTTCAGGCCCAGATGAGCCTTCAATATTGTATTGCGGTTGCTGTTCTAGAGGGACAAGTCCTCACAGAGCAGTTTACCGAAGAGAAGATCTCTGACCAGAAGATTTTGGAATTGGCCAGGAAGGTCGAGATTGTCGTCGATCCCGAGATCGATCAGATCTACCCTGAGAAGTTCGCCAATAAGGTAGAAATCCTTCTGAAGAGCGGGGAGAGGTTTGAGGCAAGGGTTGACTTCCCAACCGGTTCTCCCGAGAATCCGATGTCCTTTGAACAGGTGGCGAAGAAGTTTGAGAGCCTATCCGGTGAAGTGGTGGCAAGGGATCGGATCGACGCAATCGTTGGAAAAGTTGAAAGAGTTGAGGAGTTGGCGGACATTCGGGAGCTCACTCGACTCCTCGAGTAGAGAAAATGGAGACTTGGCTCCACCGTCTGGGTCATCTCATCGAAGAGACGCGCTATGAGTCCCTCCCGCCTTTAAGTATCGAGAGGGCAAAGATGTGCCTTCTCGATACCTTGGGAGTGATGTCCCATGGATCTCTAACCGAGTCGAGCCAAGCAATATATTCCTGGGCTAAGGATCAAAGGGTGGGAGGTAGGAGCACAGTGGTGGGAGGAGGATTTAAGACCTCTCCACTCATTGCAGCCCTTTGCAACGGGACCTCAGGACACTCAGTAGAGATGGATGACTTCCATAAAGGGAGCGTCTTGCATCCAGGCGTTGTCGTGGTACCAGCGGTTTTGGCTGTTGGGGAGGAAGTTGGAACTTCCGGGCGGGACTCTCTCTTGGCTTTCGTCTTAGGCTACGAAACGATGATCCGAATCGGCATGGCCTCCCTGGGGACCCAGCACCAGCTCGGGTTCCATCCTACTGGTACCTGTGGCATCTTCGGTTCTGCTGCAGCGGCAAGTCGGCTTTATGGGCTAAAAGAGGAGAAGATCGTTCATGCCTTGGGAATCAGTGGAACTCAGGCCTCAGGCCTATTAGAGTATAAAACCTCAGGGGACTGGACGAAGCGACTTCAGGCCGGGATGGCCTCATCCCGTGGAATTCTTTGTGCACAGTTGGCCTCCTATGGGTTTACTGGCCCCTCTACCATACTGGAAGGACCTTATGGGTTCCTCAAGGTATTCTGTGCGAAGTATGATGTGGATCTCATTGGCCAGAAGCTTGGTGAGAAATGGATGATCGAAGGGATATCGTTTAAGCCTTATGCCTCTTGTCGCTTCTCTCATGCCCCTATCGATGCCTTTCTCCATATCCTAAACGAAGAGGACCTTGAAGCGGATGAGATCGAGTGGGTAAAGGTGGAGGTGAGTGAACAGGCCATTCGAAGCATCATGTATCCGGAGGAGCGGAAGTACAGGCCAGAGACGGTAGTCGATGCCCAGTTCAGCCTTCCTTACTGCCTAGCTGTCGCCGGCCTCTTCAGAAAGGTAACGCCCCGAGAGTTTGAGGCCGAACGTCTAAAGGACGAAAGGATTCTTTCCTTTGCCCGTAAAGTGGGGGCCTTCGCTGTCGAGACCTATACGAAGCGATACCCAAGACACATTGGATGTGGTGTAACGTTAAGAGCACGAGGCAAAACCTTTTCCCATGAGGTGATCGACTCGAAAGGCGACCCGGAAGTCCCTTTCTCCTACGAGGAGCTTGAGCAGAAATTCAAGAAGCTGACCGATGGAATTCTGGAAATTTCGTTGCAGGAGAAGTTAATAGGGAAGGTTAGAAGGTTTGAAGATCTCATTTCCATTGGAGAGATCTTTGAGAAGGAAAATGGTTAAGGTAGGGAAGACCATTTTTTTCAGTGTACGATCATGCGGGGAGGGACGAGCAAGGGGATCTTTCTTATGGAAGAAGGTCTTCCTCGAGATCCTCAACTGAGGGATCGGATTATCTTGGCTGTCTTTGGAAGTCCTGATATTCGTCAGATCGATGGCTTGGGAGGCGCGGATTCCCTGACGAGTAAGCTTGCCCTCATCGCACCCTCAAAAGAGCCGGATCGAGATGTGAACTATACCTTCGGTCAGGTATCTATTGATAAGCCGATGATTGATTATCAGGGAAATTGCGGCAACATCTCTTCTGCTGTAGGTCCTTTTGCCATCGAAGAAGGATTAGTAAGCTCTGAAGAACCCCTTACCAAAGTAAGGATTTACCAGACCAATACAAAAAAACTGATTGTGGCTGAAGTTCCGGTAAAAGGCGGCTGTCACCAGATCGAAGGTGACTATGTAGTAGACGGAGTACCAACCACTGGGGCTAAGATAACCCTTCATTTTTGTGATCCAGGTGGTTCAGTTACCGGCAAACTTTTACCCACGGGTAAGGTTAAAGACCTTATAGAAGTGCCACGGGTGGGTAAATTTACGGTCTCCATTGTTGATGCCGCCAATCCAGTGGTGTTTGCTCGGGCTAGTTCCGTGTCTTATAAATTCTGTCCGCGATTTTGGCAATCTATCTTTTTTTCAATGGTCAAGGCATCTAAGCCGCCATAGCCAGAGGTGCTGCGCGGTTGATAAGTTAACATCATGTATTAATGGCATATCCATAAATAACTCCAAGGCAAAGTGGGTTAATTGTCAAGCCTGAAATCACAACT
The DNA here is from genome assembly GCA_030024065.1 of Thermodesulfobacteriota bacterium. The sequence continues at coordinate 76 of JASEIE010000244.1, read as the reverse complement.
TTATGTTGCCAGTATTAGGGACAAAACTTTTGGGACGCGAAACTAGTCCATGGAAGAGTCTCTTATGATCCGTGGG
>JASEIE010000243.1 GCA_030024065.1 Thermodesulfobacteriota bacterium | reverse complement strand
CAAACCGAATCGGCGGCACGTGACATCTGATCCCGTAAAAGATAGCGTTCACTTTCTGGTAAATCCTTGGCCAATCGCCTTATTTTCTTCCTGAATGATTTGGCCGCCATGTACACTGGCCACCGTCTAAATCGAAAAAGGGATCCTTTTTCTTTATGGTTCAAAGTTCGTTGTTTATCGTTCATAGTTTTTCGTCCATCGTTTATATTTCCTTGTTCATTGTGCATCGTTCATTGTTTATCGTTCATCGTTGCAGATCCTGCACCATCCACCTCAACTCTTCCACCCTCGATTTCGCCTTCGGCGCAGCCTCAATCCCTTTGGAATAATAATAGATTGCCTTCTCCCGATCCTTCAACCTGCTTGAATAAATGTTTCCCATCTCCTCATAAGGGTTGATGATATTCGGGGCGAGTTCGGAAGATTTCTTTAATTCTGAAAGAGCAGCTTCATAATGACCCATTTCTTTATAGAGGCCGCCCAAGCGAAAATGGAGATGGCCATCATTGGGGCGCTTTGAGATCAGATATTTCCATATCGCTTCAGATTTCTCATACTCTTTTTGTCTCAGATAAAATACCGCAAGGTTGATTTTAATCGTATCATTATCCGGAACCAATTGCATGGCGATCATCAATTCCTTTAAAGCCTTTTCGGGCTGCTCCGTTCTTTCATAAACGATGCCGAGGTTATTCCGGGATTGATAATCATAAGGGAGAATTTGGACAGCCTTTTCAAGGTATTTCAATGCGTCCTGATCCATTCCCAGCTCCATATAGACGACACCCATCAGAGCATTGGCCGTATTGCTTTCAGGATAGTTCTCTACGGCATGATACCACAGGGTGAAGCTGTTCTTCCATACCTTGTTCTGCTGAATGGTCACAAAGGAGTAATTCCCCAAAAGAAATATAAAAAGAGCCACCGAGAGTAATTTGAAAAATCCCGCAGAGAATTTAGGATGTTGATAAACATAAAGCCCATTAAGAAAGATCCCCAATAAAAAGACGTAAGAAAATGAGGCAATGAAGACATATCGGTCAGCCAGAAGCGTGCTGATGGGAAGGATATTAAGGTAGGGCAGTAAGGTGACAAGAAAAAAGAAGAAAGAAAAGAAAAACACCTTCTTTCTTTTCAAAGACCAGAGACTTAATCCAAAAAGTAGAAAGGTGATCCCGACGAAGGTAAAGGTTTTAAGACTGATAACAGGAGTCGAGACAGGGATGGTATAGGCAGCCGAGTAGTTTGTCGTAACAACCAGGAGTTTGATATTATAAATGAAGGCATAAAAACTGATGAGCAGGTTATTAAAAAAAGTGCCGCCTCGATACGGTTTAACCCCGCCGGCATCCAGCATCACCTTGATTAAGATGGAAACGAAGATGAGAGATATGAAGACGGAAATGATAAAAAACAGCCAATGACTTTTGATAAAATCAATCCACCGTTCTTTCCCTTGAGCTATTTCATAAACGAGAATCACTGCAGGAAACACGACAGCAGAAGGTTTAGAAAGAGTGGCCAGTAAAATGGAGAAAAGAACGAGGCTGAGATAAATGATCTTCTTCCTATTTTCCTCTTCCCTTCCTCTCAGATAGAGATAGAAAGCCAAAAAGAAGAAAAAACCCTGAAGCGCCTCCTTCCTTGCCGCTAGCCAGGTAACCGCTTCCACATGCACGGGGTGCGCCGCAAAGAGGAGCGACCCAAAGAGAGCGACCCTGAAATGGGAATCGGAAGATGCTTTATCCCTTAAGCTGCCCGAAAGGTGGCGAAGAGTCAAAAAAACCATGATACAGGTCAGGATATTAAAAAGGATACTCGTTAGACGATAACCAACTGGATTAAGCTTCCAGAATTTGTAATCGATGGCATAGCTCAGCATTCGAATCGGCTGGTAAGTATTGCCGGTATGATAAGTAAATATTGTTTTGATACCTTCCCAATTCAAATTCCTGATAGTGGAATTTTGGTAAATCATGCTATCATCCCAGTTGGTGAATTGGTTCCCCAGGGAGTTGAAGTAGAGGATTCCAATCAAAACTGCGATGAGAAGACCGATAACAAACCGCCTGCGCATCTCCCCGCCCCCCTTGAATCTTAAGGAATTGAATAGGCCTTGCTCGTTCTTTTTAATCTTCATGCAAAACCAAAATTCCCCTCCCTGTCCATAAAGATCCTGAACCATATTTCTAAAACAAGAAGGGCCCAGATCTTGGCGGAGTGATCATAGCGCATCGCTAAATGCTCCTCCAGAAGACACTTTATTTTCTCCCTTTTGAAATATCCCCTATTCAAGGTTCTTTGATCCAGGAGGATTTCGTGAACATAATCTTTCAACTCCCCCCTGAACCACTTTGAAACCGGAACCCCAAACCCCATTTTCTTCCTCTTGGGAATGGCATCGGGAAGAAAATCCTTATAAGCCGTTTTTAAGATATATTTGGCCTGCATCCCCTTCAGTTTTAGTTGCGATGGAATCGCAGCAACTAACTCCATGAATTTATGGTCAAGAAAGGGTATTCGTGCTTCTAAGGAGTTTGCCATGGTAGCAATATCCATCTTAACGAGCAGGTCTTCAGGAAGATATGAATTCATATCGACATACAACAATCTTTCCAGTAGATTCTCGGTTTCTGATTCTTCATATTTATTGATGAGGTAATCTAAGGGGTCATTTTCTCTCACGCTTTTACCAAACTCTTCGCTGTAGATATCTTCTTTTTCTTTCGCATTAAATATCTTGACCTGTTCTGCATAGTTCCTCGCCTGATTCGCAGACAAAGATTCGATAAAATCTGCCAGACGATTAAAGGTTTTTTCTTTCCAACGAAAGACTGAGACTCTTCGCAGAAGATTAGACAGTACATCTTTTCTCAGTTTCTCTGGAATCCTGGTAAAGGAGGCAACCCATTGACTCCGTAAATACCTCGGATAACCTGCAAAGTTCTCATCCCCTGCATCCCCTGTCAGGACGACTTTCACATGATCCCTCGTCATTTTGGAGACGTAATAGGTGGGTATCGCCGAGGAGTCTCCAAAAGGTTCGTTATAATGCCAGACCAGCTTGGGCAGGATCTCTATGGCGTTCGGCTTGACCACAAACTCATGATGATCGGTCCCGAAATGTTTTGAGACGATTCTGGCGTAAGCAAGCTCGTCAAAATCCTGCTCCTCAAAACCGATCGAAAAGGTCTTGACAGGTTGTCCTCCAATCTTTGCCATGATTCCGACAATAAGACTGGAATCCATCCCTCCGCTTAAAAAAGCACCCAGTGGAACATCACTGATTAATCTTAGTTTTACGGACTCCTCGAGTCCGTTCTTTATAAGGTCGCCCCATTCTAAATGGTCTCTTACAGTTTCCTTATTTGAGATGAAATTGAGGTTCCAGTAACGTTCTATCTTTATATTTCCGTTACGATCATAAAGTAGGAAGTGGGCAGGGGGGAGTTTTTTTATCCCCTCGAAAATTGTATCTGGAGAAGGAATATATTGATATGTCAGATAATGATGGAGGGCGTGGTGGTTCACACTTCTTTCAACCCCTGGAATTTGAAGGAGCGCCTTTATCTCAGAAGCAAAAGCGAACCGACCATTTTGGTTAAAATAGACTAAAGGTTTTTTCCCCAGTCGGTCGCGCGCCATAAAGAGCTGCTTTTGCCTGAAATCCCAGAGAGCAAAGGCAAACATCCCCCGGAACCGTTGGAGACATTCTACCCCCCATTCTTCGTAACCATGGAGGATCACTTCGGTATCGGACCTCGAATTAAAAAGGTGCCCTTTTTCTTCTAAATCTCTTCTCAACTCTTGAAAATTATAGATCTCCCCGTTGAAGACAATCCAAAGCGTTCTATCTTCATTACACATCGGCTGATGAGCTGCCTCCGAAAGGTCGATAATGGAAAGTCGCCTATGACCTAACCCCACCTCAAAACCATTTTCATCCCGATTTGTCGGGAAAGGTCTTTTTACTTCAAAATACTTTTCGCCTCGAATAAAAACCATCCCTTCATCATCCGGCCCCCGATGCGCCAGGACATCACACATACGCTTGAGGGGCTCAATTTTTATGTCTTGGCTCCCGAAGTTAATCTCCCCACAGATTCCGCACATTACAATTTCCTACCCATCATACGCCGATATAATGCGAGATATTTGTCAGCTATCAAATCGATAGAATAATTCTCCTGGATAAACTTTCGAGCTTTTTTTCCCAATTCTTCTCTTGCCCTTTCGTTTCGAATCAAATAGAGAATGGCTTCGACAAGGCCTTTCACGTCATCCGGATTGACAAGAATTCCTCTTTGCCCAATTATAAATTTTCCTTCCGAAACAGCTTGTCTTCCATTGTCAGAGATTAGCTCCTTGTTTCCGCTAATGTTCGTGGCAATACAAGATAATCCAATAACCATGGCTTCCAATAATGCATTGGACATGCCTTCCGCTCTTGATGGAAGAACGAATATCTCTGATATCCTTAAGTAATATTCTGGGTCATTAACTGATCCCACAAATTTCACCGAATCCATTATTTCTAATGATTTTCCTAATTCTTTCAACTCCGATTCGAGTGGGCCCCGACCTAATATTAAAAGTTTTAAATTTTTCTCTTGGGCCACAACCTTCGACCAAGCTTCCAACAGGACATCAATCCCCTTCTGCCAATCAAGGCGCACCGTTGAAATGGCAGAAAAAACTTCACTTGATTTTATTTTTTCAGGCAAGGAAAGTGAGACTCCATTGGGGATGTGTTGAATCTTCGTTTCAGGATATCCGGCAGCCTTGAATTCGAGGACGCCTTCTTCATTGACTGCAATCAAACAATCCAAGTGTCTAATAAGATACTTTAATTGGAGATGGCCAAATGGTAACCGTTTGATATATCTTATATCGCTGGTCAAGCCCGTACATGCATTTTTTGCAAGAACAGGTTTCTTAAGAATGCTTTTTCCTACCAAAACAGAAACGAACGCCGGGTAAAGGACTTGATGGACATGAATGATGTCATACTTAGCCCGATGGAGGATAAGATAAATGGCAAGAGTGATCATATATGTCAGTGCCCCCAAGGGACGTAATCCTTTTATCCCAAACATTCCCCAAAAGGAGAAATTTCTAAATACAGGGACTCCATTGACAACCTCATTTCTCGGTGTATTCCATTTCCACCACCCGGTTACTACCTGCACTTGAACACTTTTTTTAATTAATTTTTGGGCAAGGAGTTGTGCTTGTTTTTCAGCTCCTCCAATAATCGGATAGAATTGTGAATTGACCATTAAAACTTTCATGTCGTTCTCTTATCTTCTCGAATAAACACGTACTCATTGCAACCAAGTCCCCCAGCGCAGGTTTTCAATTTCACGAGAGTAAAACTTTTCGTTCTATAAAAATCAAATATCTCCTCAGGCTTAGCCACTTCAAAAGGATAACCACCAACCCAATCGACAAGGTCATGCCAAACAGACATCCCTCTGCTTTTTTTCTTTTCAGTCCAGTGTTTAAAGGAGAGCGGATTCTGAAAAGTTAATAATCGAAATACCGTAGAACGTATTTCGAAGTATGCACCAACTCCCAAAATTATAGTTACCTTGATAGGTTTTGGGGAACGGTTATAGAACTTCTTTAACTTAGTCCACAGAATACTTCCCCATCCTTGATTGTTGTAAATCGAAATGAATAGCTTTCCCTCTTTAGCAATCAGAGGTATTATATTTCCAAGTGCTTTCCACATTGCACCAGTATGGTGAAGAACGCCCCAAGAATATACAAAGTCGAACTGCCCCAAAGATTCCAGGTAGCCCAAATTTAAAACATCTCCTTGCTCAATTGTCCAGTCTCGATCATTGGGGAAAAAACGCCGCTTGAGTTCCATCGTACATACCACTGAAAGCGAGTCATAATCAAACGAGTGGACTCTCGCCCCTAATCGTCTGGCAGCAAGCGAGAACAAGCCACTTCCAGAACCGATATCAAGAAAAGACTTCCCAT
>JASEIE010000242.1 GCA_030024065.1 Thermodesulfobacteriota bacterium | reverse complement strand
TAAATGAGGGCGCTACATATATTATAAAAATCTCCCCCATAACTGAGGGGTTACTACTTTTTTGTCAAATACATTGACAAGAGATGGGCTCAATGGTAATAATTAAATAATTAGTTTTCAAGATTCTTCAGGAGGTGAATCTTATGGCCATTCTCGATGTCAGCGTTGTTCCAATCGGAACCGTAGGTACAAGTCTCAGCTTTTATGTAGCGGAATGTGTAAGCATCTTACAAAAAGAGAAGAAGATCAAACACGAACTGACCTCAATGGGAACGAATATTGAAGGTGATCTGAAGGATCTCATGCGTGTGGTGATGAAGATGCATGAAACCCCGTTTCGAAAAGGGGCCAAACGGGTTCTGACCATTATAAGGATTGACGACCGACGGGATAAGAAAGGAACCATGGAAGGAAAGAAAAAAGCGGTTCAACGTAAGTTGAGGAGACGATAGTCATTCATCAATCGATGCTGGATTTCAGGCAATCAATAGAAGAATCATTCCCCATTCCGAAATCCGCAATTCCCTTAATGAGGAGGTTTCTATGAAGATCAAATATTACGGACATGCAGCCTTTCTGATCACCTCTGATAAGGGGGTGAAAATTATCCTCGACCCTTATGAACCTGGAGCCTTCGGAGGCCAACTTTCCTACGGAAAGATTAATGACCAGGCGGATATCGCCATCACCAGTCACGACCATGCGGACCACAATGATATAAAAAGCCTGCCCGGATCTCCTCAGGTGGTGAAGGGCAGTGGTCCAAAAACAGTTAAGGGAATTTCTATAAGGGGCATTGCAACTTATCACGACCCTTCTAAAGGAAGTGAGCGAGGGACAAACACCATCTTCGTCCTCAATGTGGATGGCATTCGGGTCTGTCACCTGGGTGATCTGGGACACATCCTGAGCGAAAAGGAGTTGGCCGAGATCGGTTCTGTGGACATCCTTCTCATCCCTGTAGGTGGATTTTTCACGATTGATCCCCAAGAGGCTACCCGTGTCGCAGAACAGGTTCGGCCTAAAATCCTCATCCCCATGCACTTCAAGACGGAGAAGGTCGGGTTTCCCATTGTGCCGGTTGAAGATTTTCTGAAAGGAAAGCCAAATCCGAAACGATCCGGTAAGAGCGAGTTGGCTTTCGATCAAGGGACTTTGCCCCAGCAGATGGAAATTGTTGTCCTGGAACACGCCCTGTAATCTTTGATGACGGATTTGTCCCCCCTGTCTACCGAGGCCTTGTGGGGCAGGCAGGCACGAACCATGAAAATAGTCTGTGGGTAAGGGTTAAGGCTACAAAACAAGAAAATAGGTTTACGGTGACGAGGCTGGTATCGAAGCAAGAAACTCGGAAAACGAAGCTCGAGCATCCAGTTTCTATTAACGAGTCTCGATACGAGCTTCGACAACGATAAACGTCAATTTCAATTTAACGATACGGGTCTCGTTACCCTTACCGTTAGACTTTTATTTTCTGAGCCTATGGATCAGCAACATCTGAATCGCCTGCTCACTGCAGAGGAGATCGCCTCAATCGTAAAAAGTTTGGCGGACCAAATTTCCCGGGATTATGTCGGAAAGGAACTGATCCTTGTCTGTATTCTGAAGGGCGCCTTTATGTTTCTCTCCGATCTGATTCGCCATCTCCGGATCCCTGTCCAAATCGATTTTGTGAGGCTGGCCAGCTATGGCCCAGGAATGAAAAGCTCCGGTCTGGTTGAAATCGCCAAAGATATCGAAATCCCCATTGAGGGGAAAGATGTTCTCATCGTTGAGGATATCGTCGATAGTGGTCGAACTCTCCAGTTCCTGAAAGACCGCCTGGCTCTTTCGAACCCCCGCTCCATAAAGATCTGTGCTCTGCTGAATAAAAAATCCCGGAGAGAAGTAAGCGTTGAGGCTGGCTACCTGGGGAAAGAGATTGAGGATGTTTTTGTCGTAGGGTATGGGATTGACTTCAATGAAGCCTACCGTAACCTCCCTGAAATCTACTGTGTCATGCCGAATGAGCCTCAAAAGGAGTAGAGGAAAAAGGTTGATCCTCTCTTTTCTCTTTCTTCTTTTCATTCAGAGCCTTGTTCTGTCCCAACTCCAGTCTGCTCCTCCCGGAGATTCTCTTCTCTTCCGAGAAGGAGAGATTCTCTTCGGAAAGGGAGAAATAGAAAAAGCCCTGTGGCGTTTCAAGAGATTGATCGCTGATCATCCCCAAAGCCCTCTTTTAAACGAAGCAAAATTCAGAATGGGGATCTGCTATACACAGCTTAAGAAACATAAAGATGCAATTCGTACCCTCAATGACTTGATTCCCACCTTTCTGGCTCCAGCAAGAATGGCTCAACTCTTCACTCTCCTCGGGGACAACTATTTCGAATCGAAGGATCGGCCCAATGCTCTTATATGGTATGGGAAAAGCCTTCTCGTCACGGGACAACCCCATGAAGAATTGAAAAAGAAGATAAGATCCATCATTGAAACCTATGATACAGAAGAAGAGCTAAATCAGATCGAATCCATCCACCGGGGCGCCTATGCAGGGGGCTATGCAAAATTGAGACTGGCCCAGATGGCAAAGAGAGGGGGATACGACCACCTTGCCAAAAAGATGTTGATGGAACTGGAAAGAGAGTATCCTGGGATAGACTACGGGTCTATGGCGAAAGAACTATCCGAAACAATTCCTTCCACCATCAAATCAAAATATTCAGTCGGCGCCATTCTCCCTTTAAGTGGAATCCATAAACCTTTCGGGGAAAAAGCCCTTCAGGGAATTCGTTTGGCCTTAAGGGAAAAAAAAGTTCGAGAAAATAATCCCCTCATCTCATTAGTGATCCGTGATTCAAAGGGAAGTCCTTCAGAGGCTGAAAAGGCAGTGGAGGACCTGGTGAACAAAGAAAAGGTCATTGCCATTCTCGGCCCCCTCCTCAGCGCCACGGTGGACAGAACGGCCAGAAAAGCTCAACAGCTCAAAGTTCCCCTGCTCAGTCTCTCCCAAAAAGAACCTTCTTCTGTAAAAGGAGACTTCGTTTTCCAGAATTCATTGACCCCGCTGGAACAGATTCAGACCCTCGTTGCCTTTGCTATCAAAGAACTGGAGCTTCGCACCTTTGCCATCTTTTATCCCAACTCGCCCTATGGATTCCATTTCAAGAACCTCTTCAATCAAGAGGTCGCCCGGATGGGCGGAAAAGTCATAGGTGCGGTCGTCTATCAGGAGGAACAGACAGATTTTCGTCAGGAGATCAAAGGGTTTTTTAAGGTGGTGGCTATCCAGAAGGAGGATGGGACAAAGAAAAAAGAAGAAGAACTTAAACAGGGTCTCTCTGTGGACGGTCTTTTTATTCCGGACACCCATGATCGCGTGGGAACGATCCTCTCTCAGATGGCTTATTACGATATCAGGGGAACCACTTTTCTGGGAACGAATGCATGGAATGGTCCGGGCCTCATCTCTGTTGCCGGAAAAGCCGCAGAGGGAGCGATCTTTGTCGATGCCTTTTTTAGAAGAGACGCTTCGGCAAAAATTTTTGTTGATGAATTTCAAAAGGAGTGCCAGAGTCAGCCAGAAACCCTTGAAGCCATCTGTTTTGACGGGGCAAGATTCCTGAGGGAGATACTACAATCCAAATCCCCCTCCACTCCTTCTGAACTGAAGGAAGAATTACGAAAGATCCATCACTTTCAGGGGGTTTCGGGTTTAAAGGGGTTTGGCGAAGATGGCAAAGCCATTCGAACACTCTCGATTCTAAGAGTTAAAAACGGCCAAATCGAACACTTTTCGCCCTAATAGAAGGGCTCAAGGAATCCTGGGTTCAAGTGGTCAAGTGAAATCCCTAAAAATAAACCCTTGAACCCTTGAATCCTTGAATCCTCGGCCCCTTTTTGAAGGATGAAGCCACTCCATTCCTGGGAAGTCAGCATTGAAGAGGCCATTCGGATCCAAGAGAATTTAAAAGACCATCTCACCCTGAAGAAGACCTTCTCTTGCCTGAAGACCATTGGGGGAGGAGATGTTGCCTATTCCGCCCAAAAATGTAAATCCGAAAATTATTGTCCAAAATGAAGATTCTTTAAAGGCTGCTTAAAAATTGGTCATACGTCCGCTAACACAGGCCAAAAGGCTGGACATCCAAATGCTTCGCATTTCTTTTGGCCTCAAACGTTGACCCTGTATGCCACGCGCTAATCGCTTGGCTTTATTTATAACGTTTCAAATACCTTTCCAGCCGGTTCATTCCCTCCGCAATATTTTCCATGGAATTGGCATAACAGAATCGAAGATATCCCTCGGCATTGCTTCCGAAATCTATTCCCGGCGCCACGCCCACCTTTGCCTCCTGTAAGATATCAAAAGCCAGACGGTAGGAATCCTTAGAAAACCGCTTGGCATTGGCCAGAATGTAGAATGCTCCTGTGGGTTCCACCGTGATTCCAAGCCCCAGCTCTTTAAGCCTTGGGATTAGATATCGGCGCCGTTGATCATAGGTCGCTCTCATCTTCTGCACATCCTCTTCCGCATCTCTCAGACCCGCCAGAGCCGCCCACTGCGAAAAAGAGCTGGCGGAGATGAAGAGGTTTTGCTGAATCTTCTGCATGGGCCGGATAAACTCTTTGGGTGCGATCACATATCCCAGTCTCCAGCCGGTCATTGCATAAAGTTTTGAAAAACCATTGATGACAAAGGCTCGGTCCGTGAACTCAAGAATCGAATGTGCTTCTCCCTCATAGACCAGTCCGTGGTAGATCTCATCGGAGATGATATAATGAGAAAAATGGGCAATCTTCTCCATCCTCTCTTTGGACATCACATTTCCGGTCGGATTGGAAGGAGAATTGATCATAATCCCTTTCACCTTCGGGCTCAGCTTTTCCTTCATCATTTCGGGAAGGTATTGAAACCCCTCTTCTTCCAGCACCTCTACAAAGACAGGGATTCCGTCCACGAATCGGATGAGATTAGGATAGCAGGGGTAATAGGGATTGGAAAGGATGACTTCGTCACCGGACTCCAATAGAGCGGAGAAGAGAAGCAGAAGGGCGGGAGAAGTCCCCGATGCCACGAGGATCTGTTCAGCCGAGACCTTGACACGATACTTCTTCCAGTAATCTTCTGCAATCGCCTCCCTCAATTCGATCAACCCCATGCTGTGCGTGTAATGGGTCTTTCCTTCACAGATCGCGCGATAACCTGCCTCATTGATACATTCCGGGGTATCGAAGTCCGGCTCTCCCACTTCGAGATGGATGATATGTTCCCCTTTTCTCTCCAGTTCCTGGGCTTTTTCTAAGACGTCCATCACAATGAATGGAGGAATCCCCTGCGCCTTGGTTGAAATCATGATCTACTCCCCTTGATGGCTAATGGCAAATGGCTTATGGCATATAGCATATGGTTTTCCTATTCGCTATTGGCCATCGGCTATTAGCTAAATGATTACTGTAATTGGACCTCCCCTCTTCACTTTCAAAACGTTTTGGGCATTCCCCTCATTAACAGAGATTTCCAGAAGCCCACTGCTCCCGATCAAGGCCAATAGGCCCCCTCTTTCAGCTTCCCAGTATCCTTTTCGAGTTCCCTCGATTCTCCTTTTTCCTATCCGAATATGGAAAGGAAGCTTTCCGACAAAATGATCGAGATCTTTCTCACCGATGTTGGTAATGAGATTTCCAAATGAATCGATATGGATCACCTTGCCTATCATGCCCCTGTCTTCTACCAGTGGTCTTTGGAACTCTAAGGTCTTCCATGAATCAATCCTTCTTCCAAAAGCCTTGGGTGAAATGCCTAATGTCAGATGGGTCGCTACCGGTGCAAAGAGATCTCTGCCATGAAAGGTATTGCTCAGCTTCGGAAGAAAGAAACGTTTCTCGGTTAGCTTAAACGCCTCTTTAACTTTCTCTTGATGGAGAACCAAGGTTAAGAGGCCGTTGTCAGGACCTACGAAGAAGAAATGATCCGTTACAATGAGAATGGGGTCCCTTGGCCCCCCTACCTCCGGGTCCACCACAGCCAGATGAACTGTCCCTTCA
>JASEIE010000241.1 GCA_030024065.1 Thermodesulfobacteriota bacterium | reverse complement strand
GGATTCCGGCTTTCGCCGGAAAGACGACTTTTTAAAAAACCGTAGTTTATAAACAAACTCTAATCAATAGAAACCCAATATTTGTTTTGTAGTGTAGGGCTTTATGCCCGTGGAAAATGTGCCCCTGCCTGCCGGCAGGCAGGCATAAAGGGCTACACTACATCAATCTATCGCAAGGTGACAACAAATGAACGGATATGCTGGAAAAATCTTGAGAATCAATTTAACCGATAGAAAAATCTCCACCATTGACACCAAGGACTATGAGCAATGGGTTGGTGGTCATGGGATGGGTTCTGCCATTTTCTGGGACCTCGTAAAGGATAAGACGATCAAGGGATTTGATCCCAGGAATATAATAACGATTATGACCTCTCCCCTATCTGGCACTTTAGCTCCTGGTGCCTCTGGCAGGACAGAAGTTCAGGGGATTGGTATCCAGTCTTATCCAATTGGATGGTTTACAAGGAGCAACTTCGGGGGAAGATTTGCCCCAATGTTGAAGTATGCAGGCTGGGATGGAATCGTCATTGAAGGAAAAGCAGATAAACCGGTCTGGGTTGATATTAGAAACGAGGATGTAAAGATCAAGGATGCTCGTCCTTTATGGGGCCTGGATACCTGGAAAACACAGGAAGAGATATGGCGAGAAGTCAGTGGACGTGGATATGGTAACTGGGTGGATTTAGGTCCAGAAGGAAGAACCACTCAGCGGCCTGCTGTGCTGACCATCGGCCCTGCGGGAGAAAATCTCAGCGTTACTGCCTGCCTCATCCACGATGCTGGAAATTCAGCAGGGCAAGGAGGATTTGGTGGAATCTGGGGTTCTAAAAATCTGAAGGCTATCAGTGTCATCGGTACAGGTAGTATTAAGATTGCGGATCCTAAGGGTTTGATGGATGCAAGACTATGGGCTCAGAAAAAATATTCTACGGATCTTAACAACCTTGATGCATCCTGGTTTGCCCGCTTTGGCCGGAGAAGACCTCAGAACCTTTTTTGGGACAAGCAAGAGAAGGCAAGACTTAATTCCTGCATAGGTTGCCATATAGGTTGCAAGGAAAGAACAGATACGGGTTATGGAAACGAATCGACTTGCGTTGAAACAGTTTTTTACGCCTACTGGGACAAAACCAAACATGGGGGCAAGCAAACATCTGCTGCCTATATTGCAGCAGACTTACTTCAAAAATACGGCATCAATGCCTATGAAGCATTAAGAGGTCTCGGTTATATCAGGGCTTTAGAGAGGATGGGCCTTCTTGGTCGTGGCAAAAAGATTGAATGTGACCTTGATTTTAGGAAGTTAGGAGAGACCGAATTTGTTGACCAATTTCTAAAGATGATTGCCTATAGGAGGGGGGTTGGCGATGATTTCGCGGAAGGGTTCGTAAGGGCAGCCAAAAGATGGGGCAGGTTAGAAGAAGACATAAAGACCGGCATCCTTTACTATTCCTATTGGGGTCTTCCTGAGCATAGCTATGATCCCAGGGCTGAGGTTGAATGGGGCTACGGATCTATTTTAGGGGATCGGGATATCAACGAGCACGACTTTAATTTTTTGTTCTGGCGGCCAAGTGGTGCGATTTGGGCTGGAAAAACACCACAACCTCCAGCAGAGCAGGTTGTTAAGATTATTGCGGAGAAACTGATCCCCTATGAAAACGATCCTTTAATGCTGGACTTTAGCACGGATAACATCTATTCAGAACATATGGCCAAGCTTGTAGCTTGGCACAGGCACTACACAAGATTCTGGAAAGAATCGGTCTTGTACTGTGATCAAAGATGGCCTGACTTCTTTAATACAAGAATACTGGGTTACCGAGGACTTACCGGAGAGGGAGAACCAAGGTTCTTTAATGCAGTAACCGGTAAGAAATTCAGTTTCCTCGACGGGATGGAATTGGGGAGAAAGATATGGAATCTTGACAATGCCATCTGGACCCTTCAGGGCAGACACAGAGATATGGTCCATTTCTCCGACTACATTTATAATGTGCCATTCGGAGGTTCTGGGAGTTTTGCCATGTATTATTTGCCCGGAAGGGAAAAGGGCAAGTGGGACTATATTCGTGTGAACGGAAGGTGTTTGGATAAAGCCAGGTTCGAGGAATTCAAGACCAGATTCTACAACCTTGAAGGGTGGGATGCCCGGTCAGGGTGGCCGAAGAGAAGGACTTTAGATTCGCTGGGTCTCAAGTTTGCTGCAGACGAACTCCAGAAAAGAGGAAAATTAGGGGCTTAAGAAGTATGGGAAAATTAAGAGAGCCTTCCCGAGAATTGGCCAAGAGGATTCTAACTGAGGTGGGTTTTGAAGACCGCCTTGCAGGTTTTAGCCTTCGAGAGCGTTCAGGGCCAAATCCTATAACCATGTATAGTTTCAAAGAAGTGGTCTCCCTTCTAAACGATCCACATCCTCGCCTGGATTTTAGTGAATTGAAGACATGGGTAAGAAAAACAATGGACGATCAGGAGTTGGCAGAACAGATAGCTGAGGCGATCGGGAAGGGGAAAAGTGACCAAAATATATCACTTCGCATAAAAAAGTTGATGGAGGAGAGGCTGAACCAGTGCCAGAAACTGGTTGGGAGGGGATGAACATGAAAAAATCTTCCATCCTTGCAATGATCGTCGGACTGATTCTATTTCTTCTGATTCATCAAACCAACGCATTCGAATCACGGCCTGTGAACATCTGGAGCGATGGGACAAGGCTTTCAGGAGATCTCTTCTATCCCAAGGGATCGAAAGCAGGAGAAAAATTACCGGCTATCATCTTCTGCCACGGTTGGGGCGGTTTAAGATCCCAACTCAATAGAGACTATGCCCCTGTTTTTGCCAGAGCAGGCTATGCGGTCTTAACCTTCGACTATCGGGGGTGGGGTGACAGTGATAGTCGCCTCGTCATCATAGGGGAGATGCCAAAGCCTGACGAAAAAGGAGAGGTCACAGTTCGTGCCCAGGCTATTCGGGAACTGGTGGATCCAAAAGACCAGACCGAGGACATTATCAACTGCATTCACTTTATGAGCGGTGAACCCATGGTGGACCCTGAACGAATTGGTCTTTGGGGGACAAGTTTTGGAGGTGGACATGTCGTCTATGTGGCTGCACATGATAACCGCGTGAAATGCATTGTCAGTCAGGTCGCTTCGCTGCATCGCCGCTGGGTTCCGAAAGAAAGTGCATATAAACAAGCAATCCAGCGTGCACGGGGAGAGATCGATCCAGTTCCTCAAGGCGTTGACAAAAATCCTCGTCTTAGAGGTACACCCTATTTATCGAGGATGATGGACAATCATCCTATTGATTTCGCCAATCGTTTAAAAATCCCTGTCCTTATTATCGACGTCGAAAATGAAGAGCTTATTAAGATTAGTGAAAATGGCCGATATTTATATGACACTATTAAAAAGAAAGTTCCTGCCAAATATGTGGTCATTCCTGGAATTACTCACTTTGAGATTTACAGCAAAGGCCGCACGCAAGCCATTAAGCTGGCCATCGACTGGTACGACGAACATCTCAAGAAAAAGTAGGGACGCCTCCTGTCACAAAACACAAAGGCAGGTGTCAACTTTTAGATTTTGATTATAAAGGAGTCTGCCATGAAGAAATTTGCCAAAATAACTTTGATCTTAATTCTCTTATTTCCTTTTCATGGATACACATTGGAGGTAGAGGAAGAAGAAATCCTCCTGCGCCCACGCGTGCCTCGTATTGAGCATATTTTTCTGGAACAAGAATCAATCATAGCCTTTTTTGAGGTCACCGATATCGATGAGTATAAAAAGCTGATTCCAAGTATCTTCAGCATGCCTGAAAAACCTCTGTGCAGGGTGATAATAAGTGATTTTTACAAGATGGAGTCTGCACCACCCTATCTTGAGGCAGTTGTCGCAATACTCGTCAAGTTCAAGAAACCCAAGAGCGGAGAAGAGATCCTGGCTTGGCATTTCCTCGGGTTGTCGGTTACAAGCGAAGAGGCCTTATGGGGTAGGATTGGAGGCTTTCCCAAAGTTCTGAGAAAGGTGACATTTGAAAGTTATGCGAATAAATACGTCGGGATTTCTTATGCCCGAGATGGTAAAACGCCAACTTTAAAGCTAACTTTAGAACTAAAAAAGGCGAAACTAACTCCTGATGAAAAGAGATTCTTAGATTTTGTTTCGCCTATACCGGTTCTAACGATAGATCGTAGGTTTGGTGGGAAGGTGATCGACCGTGGTATAGTCGGTGGAGGTGGAGTTAAACACAAGATCTATGAATGTGAGAAAGTCGCTCCAAAAATCTGGAAGATTGAGTTTGGAGACTGCTCCATTGAATATCCAAAAGACCCTAAGAATTATCTCTACCGCCTGGGGATAGGAAAATTCATTACAGGTTATTGGTTAAAACAGAAGGTTAGATATAAGATACCGTACAAAGAGGAATAGAAACAAGAGATAGAAAAAGGAAAGGATGAATCGTTGACAATTTAAGGGGGGAGCTTTGTTTTAAAACCAAACATAATTTTTAAATGAATCGGGGACGGGTATTTCAATAGGGCTTCACAAAATAAATTTTTAAATTTTCCCTCTCCCCATTGGGGAGAGGGGAAGTAAGGGAGAAAAAAAATTGCCCTCCACTCCTTTTGAAAGAGGCTAAAAATAGGCTGATTGAAGTGGCTGTGGTTGTGTAAGTAATTGTAAACAAATGGGAATTTTTATTGGAGGGCAAGTCAAAAAATTTTAGGTCGAATAAGTTAATTGAATCAATGGGTTACGAATTTCGTGAAACCCACTTATTTCAATGAAAGGAGGTGATGTTTATGTCTAAAGACATTAGTCGAAGGGACTTTCTTAAATCGTCGGCAGCAACAGGTGTTCTATTCATGGCAAGTGGCTCTTCAATAACAATGGCGCGGGAACTCAAGCCAATCGAACTGCCAACACCCCAGACCGAAGGTGGTAAACCTCTCATGCAGGCATTGAAGGATAGGAAGACCTGGCGAGCCTACACTACTGACAAAATCCCCTTGCAAATCCTCTCCACCTTACTCTGGGCGGCTTTCGGCATCAATCGTCCTGAGTCGGGAAAGCGTACCGCACCCACCGCAGGGAATCGACAAAGCATCGATATCTTTGTTGCGACCGAGGAGGGGGTATACGTCTACAATTCTAGATCAAATATGCTGACTCCAGTTCTGGCAGAAGATGTTCGCAGTATCTCAGGTCGCCAGACGCCTTCCGTACCCTTGCTTCCGTACCCTTGGATGACGCCTCTGTCAATCTTATTTATGTGGCCGATCTCAGTAAACATTCCAAAGAAACAGCAATTTATCATTCATTCGCCCATACAGGTTTCATCAGCCAGAATGTGTATCTTTATTGCGCATCTGAAGGGTTGGCAACGGTTGTGCGAGCGTGGTTTGAGAAGGCGGCTTTGGAGAAGAAGCTGAATCTCCGGAGGGATCAGTACATCACTCTCTGTCAATCAGTGGGATATCCGAGAAAGTAAGCTTAATGAACTAAAGAAGGTCTTTCAATATTTAATGGGGCGCCGTCTTAAATGGTTCTTCATTGTAAGGAATGGGGGTCAGGTCTTGCGATGACGCATTTGTCGCTTCATTGACGCTCTTGTGGAAACTTAGGGTCTGGCCTTCGTAATAAGGTATTGATGTGATCTAATAATTAACTCTTGTGGCCCTCCTCGCCCCCCCTTTGAGGTCGCAAATTGCGACCTCAAAAGGTGAGTCTCTGACTCTGTCAATTGAAACATGAAATCTTCCGGAAATCTAGAAAGATTACGCCTTACCTGTTCATTCAGTCTTTTGGTTGTCACGCCATAGAGTTCCGCAAGATCGGAATCCAACATAACTTTGTGACCACGAATCAGAAGTATCAACCGTTCAATGCGCTCAATAGGAATCAAGGATTTGTCTTTTGACATTTTATCATTCATTAATTCTCCTCACCTTTCAATTGTTCTGGTGTCCGTTCTTGAAGCCACAGCTTGCCCCGGCAGAGAAATTCATTTGCTGTTGGCCGGGATGTCGCCTCCCATTCGGCTTTTGAATGTCTCGAACCTTTCCCATGGAGG
>JASEIE010000240.1 GCA_030024065.1 Thermodesulfobacteriota bacterium | reverse complement strand
GCTAAAGGCCGGTCGTGCGACAAGGCGATATATTCCAAATGCTCTCCTACCGGCCGCGTATATCCCAAATAGTGATATTGTTCGATGAGCCCCCTGTAGAGCTTCTCCAAGGGAGTTCGCCTGACCTGATGAAGTTCAATAGGTGTAAGATCGGATAAAAGGCCTACAATAGGAGTCTCATCCACTTCCACTACCGCAGGCTTTCTTGGAGCTAATAAAGAATTAGGAGGATTCTTTTTGCGAGGAGGAAGCTCAATCAGTCCTTGAGCCTCTAACTGGAGGAGTAACCCCCGACAAATCATATCCCTCAACACACCGTTGGGTTGAACCCAATTCCACCTCCGGCATATCTCCTGGGAAATGAATCGTCGGCTCTTCTCTGCATAAATCGCTATAACTTGTCTGATCTGATCAATCTCTATTGTGGAATAGTTCTTTCCTCGATACCTGATCTCTTCATCCATGCCTCATCTTTAACACATGGTGAATTGGAACGCAAGGTTTTTTTAATCCACGGATAAGTGAGGGGATACCCCCCTAAAATAGATGTTGACAGTAATTCTTTCCTCCTCTTTGGTAAAGAGGGGCCAGGGGAGATTTTATAAATCATCATTGTCTTCCTATTTTTTTCAGGGTAAAATCCGCGGAAGGGTTCAGGTAGCCGCAACCTTCAGGTTGCGCTCATTCGGTTGCATTTCAGGCAAACAGGGGTTCCTGAAACGCATGTCCGGCGGCAGGCCGCCCGGGCTTTTTATGCTGAAAAATCAAAAGGTTTGATTAACAAATGAAAATCGAGTATGATTAAATTCTTAATTTGATGAAAGAATCTAATGAGAGGTATGAAACTCGTTAAACTACTAATGCCACATGCCCGGAGGGGGCCCTCGAACCATGAAAATGGTCCCTAGGTCACGGTTAGGGTAAGGAGGCCCGTATCGTTTAGCGTCAATGGGCAAGGGTAAGAATTTAAGACGATACACGTAACCCCTTGACGAAACGGGCATCTTAACCTTTACCTTTTGACCCTTGACCTTTATTTTATACATAATGATGCATCCAATCTTTTCGATATTGTCGGCGGCTTATATCTCCGGCATCTTTATTCTGCCCGGGCTGATTCCGGAGACAGCGATGGTGCGAATCTGGAACCCTTACAGTCTTCTCCATGTGCCCCTCTACGGGGCGCTGATGGTTCTTCTCACCTTTGCCTTTCTTCCCCGCCTGATCGACTCGAAGGCGTTCCCTTTCAGGCCCATTTCCCTCCTGTTGCCCGGTGGGATCGCCTCTCTCGTCGGGATCCTTGACGAGGCGAATCAGGCCTCTATCCCTAATCGTAATGCCTCGGTCACGGATGTTCTCCTCGATGTGGCGGGGATTGTCCTGGCGGCTCTGTCCATCAGTTACTGGCAGAATAGAAAGAATAATCATCGTCACCCCCCCCTTTGAAAAAGGGAAGGTGTAAAAAAATTATCTCCAAGCCAGAGGGAGGGCTGGGATATCGGGCGGATCTCCGGGAAGCCGCCATTAGGCGGGAAGCTTCCCAAAGTTTTAAACCTGCCTGCGCGAAACCGCTTCGGCGAATCCAGGGCGATACCTCTTCACATTAACTATTAACGATGAAAAAATTCAGTAAGCGTTAATGACTTACAGAGTTTTGTTCCCTTTGCCCACTTATTAATCAGTCCATAATTGTATGGACACTTCTGTTCATTTAAGCCGTTCGTGTTGAGCTTGTCGAAGCATGAAATCGATTTGGGCAACAACCTGTCAAGACCTGGTCCCAAAATTTACACATGGGTGGTCCACCACCTTCAGATTGTGGGGGAGGCGGCGGCAAAGGTTGGACGTGAGTTCCATGAACAGCATCCATCAATCCTCTGGCCATCAGGCCCAGATGCTTTTTAATATGTAAACTCACCGGGTGATAAGTAAACCCCGTTAGAAATTCCAGCGGGACATTAAACCCCGCCGGAATTATTCTGAAATAACGGGGTAAATAGCGCCTCTGATGCTTAACAAAAAAGGCGGGGTCACGAGCTGGCCCTGCCTTTTTTGTTGCGGACATCAGTCTGTTTTTTAGAAGAATCTTGCCTTACGTTATTGATAGATTAAACTTTGCAGGATTTTTTAAGATTGCGCTTATGTGTGAAACGAAGGTGTAGAAATCTTCGAGCTCTTCCTGGATGATATTATAGATCTCCCTTCCTGTGATCTCTCCATAAAAATGTACCATCCGATTTCTATAACCTGCCATTTTGGCCAACGGGTTTAATGCAAAGTCGGCTGGGATGATTTTATTCTTCCCGAGGAGTCGAGGAATATCCTTATAAGAGCTTGGCCGGGCACCTGGAATTCTCGATAAAATATGAGACCCAATATCCATTACTGCCTCGAGAGCCCGATGGAGGTCATAAAAGGCGATGCGAAAATTATCGGAATTCGAATAAAATTTTTCATATGTAATTCCCTTAAACCGCTCCAAACTCCCGACGGAATCCTCAATGTATGAAATCCTGTTCTGTAAAACCTCTCTATTAAGCGGAACCTTATGCTTCGGCATATTTTCCTATTGTAACTCGATCAAAAAGATCCAATACGTGTCTGAAATCAAGATACTGATTGATGACCAAGTTTTCATAATCTGCCGTAAATGCAGGGTCTTCTTCAAAAAGAACCTTTCCCTCTTTGATGGCAAAAAACTGAAAGGAAACAGGGGCTGCTTGTAAAAAAACAATATCCAGTTTTGAAACAGCATATATTTCCGAGAATATCCCGTAGAGGTTGTGATACAAAGCCCTGGTATCCTTTCCTATCGGTGGGTCCTTCAATACTACTCCTACGTCTACATCGCTCAAGACCGATCTCCTTCCCGTCGTTGTTGAGCCAAATAGATAGACAATATAAATTCCTAATCCCTTCAGTTTTTCCTTTAATTCTTTCTTCACGTCTTATTTATATATTAGGCAAAGACGAGATGTCAACTTCATATTCTCAATGCTTCCCCAATGTTAATTTAGTAACTGTCAGAGGTGCTTTATCGACTTTGCCATGGGAGGTTACAGGAATTTATCGGAGGACAGATTTGTAAAAGACATGACAAATTGTCACCCCTTTTTTCCTCTATAATTTCAATAAATTAACCAAAATTTAAAAAAATTAGGACAATCTGTGCCATTCGGCCCTATTGTCCTCTCTCCAGTCCATATTGAAATTCCTCTTTAAATTCAATATATTAAAAAATATTTGCCCCTAAAATCCTTTCAGGTATGAAAATTGCTAACATTATAGTAAAACATTCTGGAACTGGAGAAGAGGGTTTCATGAATACAATGGTATATGAACTTGCAACAATGAACTTCTTTGTGATCTGTTTCATCTTTTTAGGCGCCTTTGTCGTTTTGCGAAGGGTTAAAACTTATCTCGAAGATTAAATATGTTGAGAGGTCCCATATGAACGCAAATCAAGCTTTAAGTATTTATAAGGTTGAAGAAGGAGTAAGAAAGGTTGAGATCAATCCCAAAAGAGTGGCTGAGTGGGTATTGATCTTTACCAATCTGTTCTTCGTTTCTTATTTTTTTGGCAGATTGTTTAAAATTTTATAAACCCCATCTTCCAGAATCAAAGGCTTCGTTCCCAACCTCCTCAAACCCCTTGAAGGGCGATTATCTTCACTAATGAGATGATCGCCCTTTTTCATTCCTTTGAACTTTAAAGTTGAATTTTCAGCCGATTTGTTCTATTTGTTAACCATCGGGTTATTTTAGTATAACCAGATTGATGAAAATGAAGAGATATCTTGCTGCCTGGTGGAGGCTCTCGAGGGTCCCTTTTCTCTCCGTGGGGATCCTTCCGTTATTCCTGGGATTCATTCTGGCATGGCGATGGGGTTACAGAGGTCCGATCGGGCTCTATCTCCTCGCAACAGTGGCGGTCATCCTCATCATGTGGATGACCTATTATTTAAGCGAATGGAACGATCTGGAAGGGGATCGCCTCAACCGGAATTTCAGTCCTTTTTCAGGCGGATCAAGGATCCTGGTCGAAGGGTTGTTTCCTTTGCAAGTCGCCCTTTTTCTGGGATACGGATGTCTGGTAGGAGCCATCCTCACCGGCATTTATCTTTACTTCGGATACCAAACTGGTCCATGGACTCTTCTTCTGGGAGGGGTAGGCATCTTTTCCGGGTTTTTCTACTCAGGGAGACCCTTTCAATGGGCATACCGCGGGCTGGGAGAAATTTTCATTGGTTTCTGCTATGGCTGGCTACCCATTGCATCGGGGTTCTATCTCGTTGCTGGTTTCTTCAATGCTCAGCTCTTTTTGCTCTCCCTCCCCGTAGGGTTGTCCATTTTCAATGTGATTCTGATCAATGAATTTCCGGATGAAGAGGCGGATCGGGCCATCGGAAAGAAGAACTTGGTGGTCCGGTTTGGAAAGGAGAGGATGGGCGATCTCTATATGGGGAGTTCCATACTGGTCGGCCTTTCATTCATTAAGGTCTTATTGATATTCGGGAAGGGCCCTCTCTGGCTCCTTTCCCTCGCGGGAATTCCCCTTCTACTCATTTTATGGAATCTATTTCAGTGCTGGCAGGGTGTGAATGGGGAGATGAATCGTATGAAGCGACTCTGCCGGAACACCCTGCTGATCAATCTTTCAATCACCATGATCCTAACGATTCAGCAAACTCTTATTTAACCCATACCCGGGAGGTAATATTGGAGGAGATTCAATCCATCGGCGAGAAAATAAGATCGGATATTGAGGAGGGAAAGTCCGAAGAAGAGGTCTTTCAATTCCTCCTCCCGATTTTAGAAAAGGATTCGGAAACAGCTTGCCGGGTCGTCGAAGATCTGGCAAAAGTGCCCGTTGTTGTGGTCGCTGATCTTCTCCATCGCATATTACGGTCTTCTGATGACAAGAGGATTCGAAAGATCATCAAGCGATCGCTCTACCGGTTGAAGAGTAAAGGAATTACCATTGAGGAGGAAACTCCGCAAAGGGGAGGCCCTGTTTTTCGTCCCCTCCAGGCAGAGCCTCCCAGGGGATTCGGGGGTGGTTTCGACTTTCTTGGCCAGCAGTTCCTGGTTTTAGCCGTCCCCCATAAAGGGTCGGGGTGGACCGTGATGCAGGGGATCATCAGTGATACACAGGGATTGGT
Organism: Thermodesulfobacteriota bacterium; assembly: GCA_030024065.1. The sequence continues at coordinate 958 of JASEIE010000240.1, read as the reverse complement.
CGATTTCTCCGGAGGGGAGATGACCCGAAAAGGATTCAGAGTCTTCTTTGAACAGGTTCAGAAGGGAAGCCCCTTCCCTCTGGTGGAGATGGAACCTTCCTATGTGGGACTCTCTTTTGTTCAAGCCTATCAGTTGACCCTTGAAAAAGGGAAGACCCCTCCTCATAACTACCTCCGTTTGAGAGGCGAGATCGAAAGTATTAAAAAGGAATTCGAGAAACCATTGATCTATTCTCATATCGAGGAGGATCAAATCGAAGGAGATGACCGGATGTTAGGAAGGGGAGGCGATCTCCTTAAGGCCGATCTTTTTTACGGATGGAGGATCGAAGAAGAGGAGATCCGACCCTACGCCGATGAGGTATGGGCGGCTGAAGAGTCTAAGCTCGTTCTCAGCCAGGCTCAAAAGGAGGCCCGGTTCCAGGAGATTTACCAGAGGGCCTTATCCGATCTCTTCCCCGAAGAGAGGAGGTCTCTTTATCGGAGGAGAATGGAGGAGATGGCCTATATCCTCTTCAAATTGGGAAGGGAAGAAGAGGCAAAAATTGCCCTCGCCGTCTCCCTCGATCTCAAAAAACCGGCCAATCTGATTCAACCCAATCCGTTCCTCTTTCAACTGGTGATCAAATCAATCTTCGCCCTTCTAACCGAAGCCTATGAGAAGAAGGCGAAGGAGCCTTCTTTTATTGTGAAACCGTAACTCAATTTCGGATTGCAGATTGCGGAATGCGGAATATCTTAAATACTTAATTTCTGATCCTGGATTCTTAATTCTGGATACTTGACAACCAATATCCAGAAACCAGTATCAAGTATCTTTTAAAACTATTCCGAAATCCGCATTAAGCGACGAAGGACAATACCATGCGGAGAATATTGATCCCGTTTGGAATCATCGCCATTCTAATCGTGGGAGGCTACCTCGTCCTCTCCTTCTATGCTGTGAAATTCATTCAGG
>JASEIE010000023.1 GCA_030024065.1 Thermodesulfobacteriota bacterium | reverse complement strand
CACCGTGTTGGTGTAGAGCCAAAAGCGCATGAGAAGTTTGCCAAGAGTTCTTGAAAGAGAACGGATAAATGTTCCATTGGTTTTTCCTCCCTACGAGGGTTTGACAAGATTGAACATGAATGGTATGCTAATCAGCATACCATTATACCACAGGGAGGTCACCATGGAAAAGAAAAGAATATCCGAAATACGAAGAAGGATCAGAATATTACAGAAAAAACTGTTTACCCTTGGCCCACTGATGAGAGGAACGGTCGTGCTGCTGGGGAGCACCTGCGGCAATCCGCGATGCAAATGTGCACGGGGGGAGAAACACCCACAATATTACTTTTCAGTAAACATTGATAGAAAGACGAAAATCATGTATCTTAGGAAAGAGATGAGAATTGAAGCTGAGGAGTATGTGAAAAATTATAAATTGCTTTGGAATATTGTTGAGGAAATGACTCTGCTCAATTTCGAATTGCTGAAATCAAAAAAGCCTTAGCCTGAAAAGTGCGAAAGTCCAGACAACCCATGAGGCTAAATATCACCAAACAGACACCTATGGGTGAATTTCCAATCACCCTATTTACTCCTCTCTTCTTTTTGATTTATATTAATAGGAGAAGGGTGCCGGGTCAAGGAAATCTTCGGACCGAAGCGGGTCGGAAAGATGCCGCTTGAATTTGAATCCTTCAGCCGTGGGAGAATTGCTTTCGGTTTCTTTAATACCGAGACCAATGCGGTTGTTCTCAATCGAAACTCTTCTCTTTGTTGAAAAGGTTTGCTTTCACATCACTTGGTCTGCCGGGGAGATTGAGCTTGTTTTTAAAAACACATAGGAGATCCATTCATTTCAAAACGCAGATGATATCGGAAACCTGCAGTCTGCCTTCGAGCTAAGCCCTTTTCGGAAAGGAGGATGGTTATGGGATTTTTTGGAAAAACGAAAGAAGAAGAAGTTAAGAGGATGATCCTTCAACACCTGAATAAGGTTCAAGAATGTCTCGAACAAACCCAAAAAATGATGATCCACTATATGAAAGGCCAGATTGAAGAGGCAAAATCAGATGCTTTGAGGACAGATCATCTGGAGACAGAGGCCGATCATATCCGGCGCTCCATTGTGGACTCCCTTTACAAGGGAGCCTTTATGCCTATCTTCCGTGTGGAAATCCACAACTTTATTGAAAAGGTCGATCTCATCGCGGACAATGCAGAGGTATGCAGTGATTTTTTCTTAGGCCAGCGACCGGACATCCCTGAAGAATTCAAAGAAAGGTTTCTAAAAGTTATCCAGGACACACTCCCCATGTTCCTCTGCCTCAAAGAAGCAACCGAAAATTTTTTTGCGCAAGGGGACCATGAATTTATTAGAAAGAAGGTGACCGAAATCGGGATCTCGGAATCCGCCATTGATGACAAGGAGTGGAAACTCACACGCGACATTTACACGTCCAACCTTCATCTCGCTCAGAAGAACCATCTCAAGCGAAGTCTGGAAACGGTGACCAGCATGTCGGATCAGATCGAAGATACATCGGATTGGCTGGAGGTCCTGCTGATTAGCAGCAAGGTTTGACTCTCCGACAGGTGACAGAATCCATTGATCATTGGAGACAACAGCAATGTGGGAAGTCTCAGCCGGAATCTTCATGGGATGGAGCCTCGGAAGCAATGACTCAGCCAACATCTTTGGCACAGGCGTAGGGGCCAACCTCATCCGGTATCGCACTGCCATCATTCTTATCTCCATTTTCGTTGTTGCGGGCGCACTGTTAGAGGGAGAGAAATGTTTTTCAACCGTGGGAGAAATCTCAAAACTCAACCTTAGAATGGCTTTTTTCAGCGCCTTTTCGGCGGGGGTCATCGTCAGCCTCTTCACCTACTTTGGACTCCCTGTTTCAACCTCTCAAGCAATGATTGGGGCTGTGCTCGGGGTAGGCCTTCACTTTGGAGGAGCGGACTTCAGCAAGCTTTACCGGGTGGTGATATGCTGGGTTTTAACCCCGGTTGGAGCGATGATCATCAGTTTTTCACTCTATCATCTCCTTGGAATATTGGTCGACCGCTTTTTGAAAAATCCCATCCTGCGGGATTTCTTAATCAAGTGGGGATTGATCCTTGCCGGGTGCTTCGGCGCTTATGCCCTCGGATCGAACAATGTTGCCAACGTAACCGGGGTTTATGTGGGTTCGGGCGCCCTAACCCCCTTCGAGGGTGCCCTCATCGGAAGCCTCAGCATTGCTTTTGGAGTCCTCACCTACAGCCGAAAGGTCATGGAGACGGTGGGAAAAAAGATCGTCGCCCTGGATGGATATTCGGCCTTCGTCGCTGAACTCTCTGCGGCGATCGTCGTTGAAATATTCACTCAGGTGGGCGTGCCTGTGTCAACATCGCAGGCCATTGTTGGAGCCGTCGCAGGGGCAGGCCTGGTTAAGGGAATCAGGGCGGTCAGCCTGAGAAGCCTCGTCGAGATCGCTGTTGGCTGGGTTTTAACCCCGCTCTCATCCGGGTTATTCTGTTACATTCTCTTAGTCATCTTCTACTAATTTCCATATCCCGCTCGGAAATCTTATTTCGGCAAGAATGATAAATTTACATGGCTGGCCAGAAAATATTTAAGCTCTTTTTTGCTTGACAAACGATAATCGATAATCTACTGTATACAATATTTTAAAAACTCTCCTTTTTCCCGATCGGGATTGTAAAAAGAATGTTCAGTACTCATCCAAAAAGCATACGACCTATCCCGATAAATAAGAGAGGACCAAATCCGGGCAGATGGGATTTAACTGTCCGTTTTTTTTCAAAACACCAAGGGGGGGAAGCCTTATGGAATTGACCCGGATGGCTTTTGGAGCAAACATGCTGATCAATCAGGTCCTCGAGGTAAAAAAAGGGGAGATTGTCCTCATCGTTACTGACACGGATAGGCCCCGGACCATCACTCAAGCCTTAGCCTACAGCGCCCTGTCTGCGGGGGGCGAAGTGATCGTCATCAGTATGGAACCTCAACAGATCGGAGGGCAGGAACCCCCTGCCCCGGTCTCAGCAGCGATGTCTGCTTCTCAGGTGGTCATCAATCAGTCAACCTATAGCCTCACCCACACCGAAGCAGTCAGGGAAGCGATGAAAAAAGGATCCCGGATTGCCAATTTAAGAAATTTTACCGAAGAAATGATGGTCAACGGTGGGATCAACGCTGACTACAGTCAGGTTAAAAGGGTGAGTGAGAATCTGGCCCGGTTATTAACAGAAGCGGATGTGATTAGACTTACCACCCCCGAGGGAACGGACCTAACCATGCGATCCATTGGCCGGAAGGCAATTGCTCAAACTGGTTTTGTGACCAAGCCCGGGGAATTATCCGGATTACCTGATGGCGAAGCCACCCTGGCTCCACTCGAAGGGGTTACCGAAGGGGTTATTGTAGATCCGTATATTGCAGACCAGATCGGGGTGATTACCGATCCTTTCCGGATCCAGGTTACAAAGGGAAGAATTACCAGTGTCACAGGTGGAAAACAAGCCCAGGAGCTGAAACAGCTCCTGGAGAAATACGATGAGGCGGGGTATAATGCCGCTTCCCAGTTTGCCCTTGGAACAAATCCAGCCTGCCGGGTGATTCCCAATACCCGTGAGGTTTCAAAAAAGTTAGGGACAGCCCACATAGCCATTGGCGACAATGTGAGTCTTGGTGGTAAAAGCAAAAGCTCTTTTCATATAGATTTTGTTTTTTTAAACACAACCGTTTATCTCGATGGGAAATGCATCCTCAAAGACGGCCAGTACCAGATCGACCTGGAGTGATCCATGCCAACGACTTTAAAGGAGCCGGAATGGGTGCATAAGCCGATAGGTTTTTATTGCTTTAATAAAGCGGCAGAACATGTATCTACAATGCTCACCATTGAGCTTTATTAGAAAAAAAGGAGGTGCTATACCATGTTCGATTTCAACAGCATTTCTGTCATCGACAATCACTGTCATACTTATGAGCCAGAAAAGGCCAGTTTAAGCCCGGAAGGACTGGCCCGTGAGTTTTTTCATGGCATGGCTGATATCCCCGACCCCAACGTTAAAAAACCAAGGCATTGGGGGGCGACTGATGACCTACGTTACCATTTTCCCAATATGGGAGTCGTCCAAACCATGGTCTCCCTGCTATCCAAGGTACTCGGGTGCCCCGCTGAGCTCGAGGCAGTCGCTTCCGAGCGCAACCGGCGAACCTCGGAGAGCTTTGCGGCTTATGCGCAACTGCTCTATCAGAATGCAGGAATCGTGGCAACAGTAATCGATTCCGGCCTTCCTAAAAATGACCCTCTTCTCGACCTGCACCCCGGGAAAAAATTGAGATTGTTTCAGATGGGGCCAGCCATCGAAAAGCTTTTAAAGGAGTCTAACTCCTACCAGGAATTGCTCCGTGCGTACCAGGAAAGCCTGGAGAAGGCAATAAGGCAGGATGGGTTTGTCGGGGTCAAGTCTCACCTGGCGGAGGAGGTCGGTTTCGGGGCGGAACCGGTTTCAAGGACCGATGCGGAGAACATCTTTCCCGCTGCCAAAACCGGAGACCCTGAGGCGTACAAGAGATTATATGTTGCCATATTCATGGCTACTCTAATCCAGTGCCAAGAGTTGGGAGTGCCTGTTCATCTCCACAGCGGGTTCACGGGCGGACTGTGGGAGGGCCCCCTCTCCAATGCCGATCCTTTCCTGTTAGTCCCCATGCTAAGGAGGCACGAGTTTCTCAAAACCAAGATCGTTCTTCTTCACGCAGGATACCCATGGACCAAACAGGCAGGTCAAATGGCTCATGCCTTTCCACACGTCTGGGTTGACATGAGCCAGATAACGCCCTGGGGTTCGCTCCGGATCGTGGAATGTTACCGGGATGTGATGGCCTGGGCTCCTCTCTCAAAGCTGATGATCGGCAGCGGGGGACACGGAACGCCGGAAATTGCCTGGCTGGCTGCCCGGACAGCCAAGATTGCTCTGGCAGAGGTGATAGGAGATGCGGTGAAACTGGGGCTGATGGTCCCAGACCAGGCGGAAAGAGTGGCCCGGATGATCCTGCATGACAATGCAGCGAGGCTTTACGGGCTGGAATAGTCCTGGGGGTACCAGAGACAGAGAGTGGATGGATCAAACATAGACAAAGGAAGGGACCGTGGAAAACTTTATCAAGCATAAAAGCCTGGTCGAACAAATTGTCCAGGGCCTTGAGGAAAAAATATTAGAAGGCGCCCTCCAGCCAGGTGAGCGGATCATCGAAGGAACTCTCTGTAAAGCATTGGGGGTCAGCCGATCTCCGGTTAGAGAGGCGTTTCGAATATTAGAAAGCAAGGGATTCGTTACGAGTGAACCCCGGAAAGGGATTTCAATTGCCAAGGTTGAACCCCAGGAAGCTGAGGATATATATCTTATCCGGGCCAACCTCGAAAGTCTGGCAACCTACTTAGCTGTAAAAAAACAGAACCCAAGTGTGCTTGAGAAACTGAAAAAATTGAATCAACAAATGATCGAGATTGCTGCTAAAAAAAACGTCAGGGCCTACTTTAACTTGAACCTTAAATTTCACCAAATTCTGGTCGAGGCCTGTGAAAACAGGCGATTAATCGAATTGATCAACAATTTCAGTAAACAGACGATGCGTTATCGTTTTGAAACTTTATCTCTGCCAGATTGGATGAATTTTTCAATAACTCATCACAATGCCCTTATCCAATCGTTTGAATCAGGTGATGCGAAGAGAGCGGAAAGCATAAGAAAAGAAATGATTCTAAGCAGAGTCGAATATTTCATACAAAAAACTGAGAAAGGAGAGAAAAATTGAAAATTGATCCTGAAAAATGTATTTCCTGTTTAGAATGTTTAGATTTCTGTCCCATGAATTGCATATCGGAGGGGGGTGAGGCAGCCATCATCGATCAGGATGAATGTGTAGAGTGCGGTGTTTGCCTGAGGGCGGGTGTTTGCTCTGTGGATGCACTCTATATGCCTGAAGAATCCAAGAAATATCCTCGTTCTATTCGAGCAGCTTTCAGCGATCCTCTTGTTGAACATCCAGGATTAAGACAGGGAGGCCGCGGCACCGAAGAAATGAAAACGAATGATGTTACCGGAAGGTACCGCCGGGGTGATTATGGCATGGCCCTTGAATTTGGCCGCCCGGGAGCAGGAACCCGATTAGGAGAAATCGAAAAGGTGACCTCGGTTCTCCGTTCCATGAATATCGAAATCGAAGAGGCGAATCCCGTTTTCCACCTTATGGCAGACCCAAAGGCCGGAAAATTGAAACCGGAAGTCCTTAACGAGAAAGTCCTTTCAGCCATTGTGGAATTTAAGATTAAGGAAGATCAATTGAAAAAAGTTGTAAAGACATTGATGCCGGTTCTGGAACAGGTCGACACGGTTGTTTCCTGGGGGCTGGCCACCCGGTTTGCCGAGGATGGAACGCTTCCGGTTCGATCCAAGCTTAAGGACTTAGGGCTTCCTGCACGCCCGAATGCAAAAATGAACATGGGGCTTGGACGCCCCATCGTTGAAGAATAAGGAGCTAAAAATGAGCCACTCATTACATCGTTACGGAACCGTCGAAAACTTACAGAACGATTACACCTTTTATGCCAGGGCTTCCAGGTATGTGAACCGGGAGGGTTGCGGTCCAAAACTTCGCAAGATTTTAAACATCTTCCTTTCTGAAAAACCTGTCAATTTTGGTTCCAGCCAGGTGGAAAAAAGCTTCAAGGGAGGTCTTCAACCTGAGGAATATGCAGCCACCCTGGACAAGGGATACGGTGTTGCATGTTGTTTTTCCAATAAAGAGACGGTCAAGTCGGTCCTTAAAAAACTGAAGGAAGCGGATACAGGCATTTCCATTGTCGTCAGCGGCCTGATTGACGAGGTTGTCAGTATTGCAAAAGATCTCGGCTTAAAGCCTCACACCGCTTTTCTCTCCCTCGGAATCCATGGGAAAAAGGCCCTTCTTCCGGAGGAGACGGTTTTGGAAATTACGACCATGTGTGGTCATGGAATGGTGGCCTCTAAATTAACCAAAGTTGTCATGGAAAAGGTAAAAGCTGGAAAAATGACGCCCTCAGAAGGTGGGCACCTTTTAGCAAAGCCCTGTCCCTGCGGGATTTTCAATACGGACCGGTGTGAAGACCTGTTGGAACATTATAAAAAAACTTAACCATCGAAGGAGAAACTGCAGGGATGAATAACAAAAGAGGAAGCCGGGAAAGGAGGTGAGGACGCATAAGCCATTTCGTACCAAGAATTTTAGAACCATTTAACGGAGGGGCGTAGCTGCCGATGCCCCCGACATGAAAAGAAAGGAGTTTGCCATGAAAAAAAAAGGTTTGTTTTTTTCCATCGTCGTTGTTTTTTTCCTGTTTGTCATCGCCCTGGCCTTGGCTCCTTCGGCCCAGGCCGCCTATCCGGAACCAGACAAGGTTATTGAGTTACTGCACCACTCTTCGCCTGGCGGCGGCGCCGGTCTGTTCGTGCTCACCACCGGCGATACTCTGAACAAGGCCGGAATCGTAAAAACAAAGATTCAGGTCCAGACCCGTCAGGGCGGCTCATCCGCCGTAGCCCTCAACTACCTGCACTCAAAGGCGGGCGACCCGTACGTCGTGATGCACTGGACGACTTCGCAGCTCATGGCGATGCTCCGCGCTACGACCGTCATGAAGCTTGCGGACTGCGTCTGGCTGAGTACGCTCGTTGAGGACGGAAATGTCATGATCGTGCCCTATGACTCTCCCTACAAGACCTTCAAGGATTTGCTCGCCGACGCCAAGGCGAACCCCAAGAAGATCAAAGCCGGAGTCAACAGCATCGGCGGCTCGGAACACGTCATGGTATCCCGGATCGAGAGGGCGACGGGTGTGAAGTTCACCATCACCTCCTTTGAGTTCAGCCCGACCGCGTTGATCGGCGGCCACATCGACATGGCCTTCGGGAACACCGCGGAGACATCAGGCCATGTCAAGGGCAAGAGGGCCAGGGTCCTCGCCAATATGGGCACAACCCGAGTTCCCTACTACAAGGACATCCCCACGCTGATCGAGCAGGGGGACAACGCATCCTTCACGCAGTACCGGGGCTTCTTCGGCGGTCCGAACTTCCCGGCCGAGGCGGTCAAGTTCTGGGAAGATGCGTTCGCGAAGCTGGTGAAGTCCCAGCAGTATATCGAATTCATGAATAAGTTCGACGTCGCTCCTGCCTACAAGACCGGGGCGGAGACCAAGGCGTTCCTTGTGGACTACGTCAAGGGCCTCGAGGAAGACCTCAAGCACATGGGTACGGGTAAATAACGGTTAAAACCTGGTGACCCCCTTTCAGGAGGACAAGTTATGAGAAAAGCGGATCGTATTTTCGGGGTGATCGGGCTGGGACTCAGCCTCTGGTTTTACCTCGAATCGACAAAATTCGACTATATGACGGAATTCACGCCTGGTCCGGGTTTCCTCCCCTTCTGGGTGGGGGTCGTCCTGGCTATCCTCTCCTGTTATCTGCTTTTCGACACCTTCCGGCGCAAACAGAGCAAGGAGGATGCAATGAAGATCCTCCCCGAAAAACACGCCCTCTACCGCGTCGGGTTCATTTTCCTGATGCTTTTCGGCGTCTGGATGGTCATGCCTTTCCTAGGTTTTCCCATCACGGTCTGTCTGTTCGTGTCGGCGATTCTCTTCAGCCTGGAGCGGTACAACATCTTAAAGAGCATCGGCTACGGAATGGCCTATGCCGCCGTGAACTGGGTCATTTTCGCACACTTCATGAAGATGGGCTTTCCAAAGGGCTTCCTGGGAATTTAGCGAAAGGAGAGCGACCAGAAAATGGAAATTCTCAATAGTCTGATGGGCGGTTTCACCACCTGCATCTCGCCTTATAACATCCTGATGGCCTTCACCGGCTGCCTCCTCGGGACGATAATCGGAATCCTCCCCGGCCTCGGACCTTCGGCAACGATGGCCATCCTTATACCGATCACCTTCGGCATGAACGCCACCCCCGCCATGATCATGATGTGTGCGGTATACTACGGGGCGATGTACGGCGGCTCGACGACCTCGATCTTACTCAACGTCCCAGGCGAGTCCTCCTCGGTCATCACGGCGATCGAGGGCTACCAGCTCGCCAAGAAGGGGAAAGCCGGAACGGCCCTCGGGCTTTCCGCCATCGGCTCCTTCATCGCGGGCATCCTGGGGACGATCGGCCTGGTTGCCGCCGCTGTGCCGCTCGCCGACTTCAGCCTCAAGTTCGGCCCTGCCGAATTCTTCAGCCTCATCCTCATGGGGATGCTGACGATCGTTTTCGTCGGCGGCAAATCGATCCCAAAATCCCTGATGAGCGCCGCCATCGGCCTCGGCCTCGGCTGCGTCGGGACCGATATCGTCCAGGGAAGGGACCGTTTCACCCACGGGATCGCCGAACTCCTGGACGGCATCGATTTCGTCGTCCTCGTCATGGGGACCTTCGGTATCGGTGAAGTGCTCGTCTCCGCCGAGAAGTTCATGAAGGTCGAACCGATCAAGGTCAAGTTCCGCGAACTTTTCCCGTCCCTCAAAGAAATCCTCCTCTGCCGCTGGGCGATCCTCCGGGGCACCATCATCAGTTTCATCATCGGCGTCCTCCCCGGGGCCGGCCCGACGATCGCCTCCTTTGTGACCTACGGCATCGAGAAAAGCGTTCACAAGCATCCCGAGACATTCGGCACAGGGGTTCTCGAGGGGATCGCGGGACCGGAGTCTTCCAACAACGCCGCAACCTCGGGGGCGATGGTGCCGATGTTCGCCCTGGGCATCCCCGGCTCGGGGGCCACGGCAGTCATGCTGGGGGCGCTCATCCTCTACGGCCTCAAACCCGGCCCGATGCTCTTCGTTGAAAACGCTGATTTCGTCTGGGCGGTCATGGCCTCCATGTTCATCGGGAACATCATTCTGATCATCATGAACCTCCCGCTGGTGCCGCTCTTCGCCTCTATTCTCAGGATCTCTTACGCCCTCATCTACCCGGCAATCCTCATCATCTGCGTCGTCGGCGCCTATGCGATCAGCACGGGTCTCTTCGATGTGGGATTGATGCTGATTTTCGGCGTCGCTGGCTATTTTATGAAGAAGGCGGATATCCCCCCTGCGCCGATGTTGCTTTCGCTTCTTTTGGGGCCGATGATGGAAAGAGCCCTTTACCAGGCCCTGAATCTCTCCTACGGGAGCATGATGACCTTCGTCACGCGTCCGATTTCAGCGACCCTGCTGGGAATCTCAGCCCTCATGGCGATCGCCGTCGGATTCAAGGCCGTACGGAGGGCGAGGATGATAGTGAAGGAAGATAAAGTCTAAGAGGACTCGATTCAGGGAGAAAACGATGTAGGAATCGAGAAAATTCACCATCCGTGAGGCCGACGAGCGGATGGGAGCCGGCAGGCTGACGGCGTAAAGGCTGATGGAATGGAATATTCTCTCTATCAGGCTCTTAATCTCTCTCATGGGGATGTGACCACTTTCATAACGCGCCCGATCTCTGCGGTCCTTCTGGGAATGGCAGCGATCATGACCGTCTTGGTAACATTTAAGACCATAAGGATGAAGAGGGCTCTACTCGAGGAGGAGGAGAGGTAAGTCGTTTCTATCCGACATTTGCCTCACCCAAGGGTGAGTCGCTTTCGAATATCCTTCATACGTGGATCGAGCCAGTTGAAATTTGAAGACGACATACCAATAGCTATGTTGGCTGAAGATCCCAATTTAGCCTTTACCCGATATGGTTCCCCTTACAAGGATATGAAGAGCATCATCGCTGAGGCAAAAAAATCGCCCCAAAAAATAAATGTCGCCGTCGGAAATATCGGCGGTTAAGTTCTGAGAAAAAGTGTTTGCCAAGGTCATAAAGACCAATACATTTAAAGAATATCTTAAAACAAACCAAGGTTTATTTTGCCAGGGATGTGAATATATTTGTAGAAGTACTTATACTTCATCGAAATAAGTATAAGGAGATTTATTGTGGATAGTATTACTGAATATTTGGCTTCCTATGGTTCCTCAATTAAGTATGAGGACATTCCCCCGGTAGTGAGACACAAGGTAAAGGGCCTTCTCATTGATACTATCGCCTGTGGTATCGGTGGCTATGCCAGTAGACCTGGGGAAATAGCCCGCAGGATTGCGGGACGAGTTTACCAGTGTAATATGCCTGCCACCATCTTGGGTAGCGGCCAGAAGTCCAGTCCCGAGTTAGCGACATTCGCCAATGGCGTCATGATCCGCTATCTTGACCTTAACGATGGGTTCGTTAGCAAGGGTAGAGGTCATCCCAGCGACAACTTCGCACCCGTTCTAACCTGTGCCGATGCTGTTCACGCTGGTGGCAAGGAGGTCATTGTTGCATCCGTACTGGCTTATGAAGTCTTCTGTCGGCTGTTCGACCAATTTGATCTTTCCACTACAAGCTTCGACCATGCCCTTACCGCTGCCATCTCCTGTGTAATGGGGGCGTCAAAAGTCCTTGGCCTATTTCAAGAGCAGATGATTGAAGCCTTAAATCTTGCTATTGTTCCAAACATATCCCTTCAGCAAACTCGGGCCGGTGAGTTATCCATGTGGAAAGGTTGTGCTTCTGCTAATGCCGCTCGTAATGCCGTTTTCGCTGCCTTGCTCGCAAAGGAAGGAATGACTGGTCCGAGTCCCGTTTTTGAAGGCCGATTTGGCTTCTTTAGGGCAGTTACCGGCCCTTTCCAGTTGGATGAATTCGGTGGGAATGGAAGATCTTTCCGCATTGCGGACGTCTCGATTAAACGATATCCTTGTGGTCAGCATGCACAGACTGTCATCGATGCTGCAATTAAGCTTCGTTCGAAGATATCTAACGTAGATGAAATCGCAGAGATAAAAGTTGGGACCTTCACTGCTGGCAAGACAAGAATGGCTGACGATAATGAAAAATGGCATCCCAAGACACGGGAGACCGCTGATCACAGTATTCCCTATGTGGTTGGAGTCGCCCTGATGTATGGCCCCTTAGAGATCAAGCACTTCGCTGATGAGTACTTGCACAATACCGACCTGCTTGACCTTCTTCAGAAAATAAAGGTCGAGGAGACCAAAGAATGCAATAACTTATATCCGGGCGCAAGTGCCAATCGTGTTGAGATCATTACCAAATCCGGCGAAAAATTCTCGGAATTAGTACAGTACCACCGTGGCCATCACCAGAATCCTCTAACCGACGAAGAAATCGAACAGAAATTCTCCTCCTTGACTAAAGATCTTTTGCCTCTGACGAAAAGGGAACGGTTGCTTTCGCTCCTCTGGAATCTTGAACAGGTCGATGATGCCGGTAAAATCATGGAGCTGCTAAAAATATGACTTTGAACAAAGGTAGATACTAACAGTTCTCAAGAACATATTACTCAGAGCATAAAATAGGTTACGTTTAGCTGTCATTTCGAGCTTCACCCTGCACCGCACGGTGTTCAGGGCAAAATGGGCTTTTAAAAATCTCTTGATAAACAATATAAATTTATGCAATATTTTTTTCAGAAATTAGATTTAACCGAAAGAAGATATTAGCATTGATTTGCAGAAAGATGCCAGCGAGTGAAACATCGAGAGTGAAACAGCGGTCACTTAGAACTTATCCGTAAATAATTACTGCTTGATCAAATCCCCCTTTGCAAAGGGGAAAAAGTTATTTGCGGATAAGCTCTTAATAACAAAATAGAAAACAGGGAAAGGAGGTGAAGATTAATACTTAACCATTTGACGAAAGGGTACTGAATAGTGATCAGTATCCTTGATAACAAAAGGAGGTTGCCATGAAGAGTAAAGCATTGTTTTATTTTGTTACATTGATTTTTATGGTCATTGTCGCAGTGGCTCTTGTGCCTGAGGCAAGAGCAGCGTATCCTGAAAAACCTATCGAAATCGTCGTCCATTCTGCTCCAGGGGGTGGAAGTGATTTGTTTGCTCGAGTGGTTGCCCTTATTCTCGAAAAAGAGGGTATTGTGAAGCAGAAGATGAATGTTGTGAATCGAACGGGCGGAGCAGCAGCTGTTGCCGTCAATTATCTTGCTTCCAAGAAAGGGGACCCGTACGTTATCATGAACGTCACCACATCCCCTATCTCTGCTCTTTTGCGTGGAACCACTCAGATAAAATTCGAAGACATTACACTGCTCGCCATGTTGGTGGAGGATGTCAATCTGGTGTTCACCCGCTATGACTCTCCCTTCAAGGATATGAAAAGCTTCATCGCCGAGGCGAAAAAATTTCCCGATAAATTTAATGTAGCCGTCGGCACTGCGGGTGGAACGGAGCATGTCAGTTCTTATCGCGTAGCAAAGGCAGCCGGTATCAAATATAACATCACTACATTTAAAGGCGGCGGAGAGGCAGCCGTTGCCCTCCTCGGAGGCCATGTGGATATAAGTTTTGGAAACATTAATGAGCAGATGGGCCAGATAGAGGCTAAGAAGGTAAGGCCCCTGGCAGTCATGACCGGGAAAAGGATTCCTTATCTTCCGGATGTCCCTACCTTGAAGGAAATCGGCATCGACGTCGAATTCTCCCAGGTCAGGGGCTTCTGGGCGCCACAGGATTTCCCTTCCTATGCCGTTAAGTTTTGGGAAGATGCATTTGAAAAACTGTCAAAGACGAAAGGATTTCGTGACCAAGTGAATGCAACCCAAGGTGTTTTGGATTTTCGCAAGCATGAGGAGTTTAGGAAGTACCTGATCAAGTACATGGCAGACTTGGACCAGGATGTTAAAGCCTTGGAATTGTATAAAGAGAAGAAATAACTTGCCGGATTACGGACCCCTGGTCAGGAGGAAGATATCATGAGGAAGGGAGATAGAGTATTTGGGTTAATCTGTTTAGGACTTAGCTTTTGGCTTATACTTGAATCTCGAAAATTCGATTATACGACAAGGTATACGGCCGGACCGGGATTCCTCCCCTTCTGGCTGGGGGTCTGTCTTGGATTGCTTTCGCTGTATCTACTATTTAACACTTTTGCAAGAAAAGGGGATAAAGAAGATGATAAAGCCGTCTTCCCAAAGAAAAAGTCTCTTTTAAGAGTTGGACTCATCCTCCTCTTTATTGCCGCCTTCGCTTTTTTTATGAACACCCTCGGATTTACTTTAACTGTATTTCTTTCTGTGACTCTGATACTTTTTACTTTAGAACGCTATAAGATTTTCAAGAGTATTTTCTACGGAATCATGTTCAGTGGTTCCGTTTTTCTTATTTTTCGTTATTGGTTAAATGTTGACCTCCCAAAAGGATGGCTGGGATTTTAGTGAGGAGAACACAAATATGGATATCTTTCATCATTTGATGCAGGGTTTTTCTGTCGTATTTACTCCTTATAACCTTTGGATGGCCGTGGTCGGTTGTTTCTTCGGAACGATAGTAGGGATTCTTCCCGGACTCGGCCCTTCAGCAACCATCGCCATGCTCCTCCCTTTTACCTTCGGAATGAATCCCACCCCTGCCATGATTATGATGGCCGCCCTCTATTATGGGGCAAAATACGGGGGATCCACGACATCCATCCTGATCAATGTTCCTGGCGAAGGGGCCTCGGTGGTAACTTGCTTTGACGGTTATGCGATGGCACGCCAGGGTCGGGCAGGGGCAGCCTTGGGAATCGCTGCCATCGGCTCCTTTATTGGCGGAATCATCGGGACATTCGGACTGATTTTTGTCGCGGTGCCTCTGGCTGAATTCAGCCTGAAATTCGGTCCCGCCGAATATTTCAGCCTCATCTTGATGGGAATGTTGACCATTGTTTTCGTGGGCGGGAAGTCAATAACAAAATCGTTGATGAGCGCCGTTCTCGGCCTTGCTCTCGGTGTGGTGGGTTCTGATGTTGTGCAGGGAGCACCCCGTTTTGTGTATGGAGTGACCGAACTCTTGGACGGGATTTCATTTGTTGTTGTCATCATGGGTGTTTTCGGCATCGGGGAGGTTCTTGTCTCTGCTGAGGAACATATGAAAGTAGAGCCCCTTAAGGTAAAGTTTTCTAACTTATGGCCTGCTTTTTCGGATCTCCTTCAATCAAAATGGGCGATCTTGAGAGGAACAGTGATTGGTTTCTTCATAGGCGCCTTGCCCGGTGCGGGGTCTACGATCGCCTCTTTTATATCGTATGGTGTGGAGAAAAGCGCCTCCAAACATCCTGAGTTGTTTGGCAAAGGGGCCATTCAAGGTGTTGCCGGACCGGAGACTGCCAATAATTCCGCTACATCAGGTGCGATGGTTCCTCTTCTTGCCCTTGGGATTCCGGGTTCAGGGGCTACAGCAATCATGCTGGGAGCGCTGATGCTCTATGGACTTAAACCCGGCCCCATGTTGTTTCATACCAGCCCTGACTTTGTATGGGCTTTGATCGCCAGTATGTTTGTAGGAAATGTCATCTTATTAATCATGAATCTCCCCATGGTTCCCCTGTTTGCCTATAGCCTTCGCCTTTCTTACAGCCTTCTATATCCGGCGATTATCATCATTTGCATTATCGGAGTCTATTCCTTAAACAATAATGTCTTCGACGTATGGACCATGTTTATCTTCGGCATTGCAGGCTACTTCATGAAAAAGTATGACATTCCTGGCGCTCCCTTGGCCATAGGCCTTGTGTTGGGCCCTATCTTAGAAACCTCTCTCTATCGGGCCCTTTCCTTAGCCCATGGGGATATCACTGTTTTTGTAACTCGTCCGATTTCTGCAGTTCTTCTTGGAATCGCTCTGGTGATGGCGATTGCGGTTTTTTTCAAAACGATAAAGATGATGAGAAAACAGGTCGGTGAGGAAGAAAGTGAATAAATGGGCATCAGGATAGAAAAGAAGCTTCATGAATTTCGTTTAAACCCATCCCATGACCTGTAAATCATAGATAAAAATTTTAGAGAGATTAAGATTTCTACTCAATACTTGCCCTGGCCGCATATAGTCAGAAGAATGTTTAGCGACCCTAAAAAGAGGAACTTATGGGAAGGAAAATTTTTGTCTGTTCGTTGGCTGTAGTGTTTTTCATGTCTCAAGTGAATTAGGGAGGATTTCAATGCTGATCGATAAGGAAAAGTGTATCGGATGTGAGGAATGTTATCCCTATTGCCCGGTTGGCGCGATCAAGTCGGTGGAGCGGGAAGGCAACTCTGTCAGTGAGATCGACCAGGTCGAGTGTGTGGAGTGCGGGTGCTGTTACAAGAGATCCGGTGTCTGTCCGGTCGACGCGGTTTATATGCCAAAACTGGAATGGCCGAGGTCTATTCGGGAACCTTTCAGCAACCCTGATGTGAAACATCCCTCGACGACCGGCCAGGGGAGAGGAACAGAGGAGATGAAAACCAACGACGTGACCGGCCGGTACCCCTTTGGTATTGCCGGCGTTGCGGTCGAAATGGGTCGTCCCGGTGTCGGCACGTCGTTCAGAGATCTTCAGACAGTGGCCATGGCCATTGCCAAATTAGGGGTGGAGTTTGAGCCAAACAACCCCGTGGCGGAACTTATGGCCAACCAGAAGACGGGTAAGATCCGTGAGGAAGTGCTGAATGAAAAAGTGCTATCCGCGATCCTCGAATTCAAGATCAAGATTGAAAAATTAAAGGAAGTTTTTGCAACGATAAAAGACGTATCAGAGAAGATCGATACAGTCTTTTCTCTAGATCTGATCAGCCGTGTCAACCCGGATGGAAGTACGCCGGTTCTCGCCATCGCCAGGGAGGCCGGATTTTCTCCAAGACCAAACACAAAAACGAATGTGGGACTCGGTCGTCCACGGTTTGAGGAGGTATAAAATGACGCACACATTGCACCGGCGAGGGGAAATAGCGGATCTGCATGAAGATTATGTAATGCTGATTCGGACGGCCAGAGGGGTGAATTATGAAGGTTCCGAAGAAAAAATGCGACAGATTTGGGAAGTGATCTCCCATTATGAGCAGGATCTTGTCAATTTCGGAAACCATAACCCCAACTGGGACGGTGGGGAACTGTACGACATGGAAGCATTGAAAAAGGCCAAGAGCCGGATTATCCATGCGGTCTTCAAGGATCAGGATAGGCTCAAGGCCTGTTTGAAAGAAATCAAAGAGAGGGATTTCGGCATTTCCGTCGTAATTTCCGGTTTATGCGAAGAGACCAATAAGATTTGTTCGGAAATCGGTTTGTTCCCCCATACCGTGAATTTTTCCTTGGGGATCCACGGCAGGACGGCGCGGCTGCCGGAAGGGGAAACCCTCGAAATCCACACCATGTGCGGGCATGCCATGGTGTCTGCCAACCTGATTCAACATATGGTAAAAGAAATCGAGAAAGGGAAAATCACCTGTAAGGATGCAGCCAAGAAACTTTCCAGAATGTGTGATTGCGGTATATTTAATACGTATCGGGCGGAAAAACTATTAAGTAAAATGACCCCCCATCGCCCCCAATAGACCCCATGGGCTTTTGTCTCATCGCCTCATTGCCGAGGGCTTAATCATCACCATCGAGGTCCGTGAAAGGAGGGTTATCGTGATCATTGATCGAGAACTCTGTGTCGGTTGCGGGGAATGCGAATTTACCTGCACGGTCGGAGCAATCCGACAGAAAAGTGATAAAGCCAATATAGGCCGCGCTGGAGCAGATACAACCGCCCAGGGAGATGATTACCATGAGATTATGGCCTGCAAAGAATTCAATGGCTTCGTGTCGGTCTTTACCGACAAAAAGAAGGCGACACAAGTCTTAAAGGAACTTAAAAAAAGGGACGCGGGTTTTTTAATGTTCCCAGAACAGTTGAAGAATTAAAAAAATTGGCCGCCAAATAAATAACGATTCTATCCTATTGACTTATGGCCAACGCATAGTCCTATTTTAGGTTCCACCCATATGACACCCAAAAAACAAGACCGATGGGTCATCTTGGTAATTTTTATGATGGCCCATGCTGTCAATGATGGATTTACCTGGTTGATTCCACCCCTCCTGCCCGCCATCCGCAAATATTTTCAACTTTCTTATACGGAGATGGGAGCCTACTACACCCTCTTCAATGTCTTCGGGAACATCCTCCAGGCACCTGTCGCCTATCTCGTTCACATCGCCCCTGCCTCGGTCATCATGGTGGCGGGCCTGCTCTGGTTGTCGATCGGGATGTTCCTGGCGAGTTTAAGCTCCAGTTACGTTTTTCTCGTCTGGATGTCGGCAATCAGCGGCATTGGAAAATCGACCTATCACCCGCTCGCCCTGACGCTCCTCTCAAGGGTCTTTGGAAAGGATTCCCTGGGACGGGCGATGGCGCTCCATCTGAGCGGCAGCAGCATCGGCCATGTGATCGTTCCATTTATGGTGGGGCTGCTGGTCACCCAATTCGGCTGGCGGCTTCCTCTCCAGATCTGGTCCGTGCTGGGGCTACTGGCTGGCATATCTCTTTTCTCTTTTCTGAAAAGGCAGCAAGAGAACCTTCCTGTTGCAGACAAGGTGCTGCGCCTTCCTTATTTTTCCCGTCACCTGGCGATCTTCCTTCTGGCCATAGGGATATGGGGGATCTCTCAGAGTGGATTGATGACATTTCTTCCGCTTTTTCTGGTGGATTATCGGGGCTTCAGCATGGGGAACGCAGCCGCCGTCTATGGGATCATGTCCCTTGCGGGAGCCGTCTTCCGGCCTGCGCTCGGGGCATTGATGGACCGGATGGGAAGGCGAAAGCCGGTGATCATTGTAGGGTTCATCTTCGCAGGCCTTTCGATTCTGGGATTAGTGAGCTTCAAGGGTCAGGCGGCGGTGTATCTGTTCATCATCCTGCTGGGAACCTTCGCATCCGGACACTCCGGGCTATCGGACACCCTCATGATTGAAATGATTCCTTCTGCCCGCAGGGAAGAAACATTGGGATTTATTTTGACGCTTCGGATGGGCATCGCCGCCCTGTCCCCGCTTGTCGTGGGATTCTTATCAGAGCGGTTCGGCATGACCCATGTCTTCTTGATGTTGTCGGTGGCTCCGATCGTGACCGCGTTGTTCATCTCCTTGGTAGAAGAAAAACCTTTCGATTAGGAAAACTAAATCCAAGGGGGTTCGGCTTTTTCCGCCACAGACCACTCCTTTTTTATCTCTCCTGAAATCAAAACATTTTGTAAATCATTTTGCTCTATGTTAAATTCCATTTCGGGAGTTCCGCCAATTTTAAAAATCGGCCGGTCCAAATTCAATTCTCTCAAACAACGGGCCATAGGATGGAAAAGAAGGTGATCATCGATTGTGATGTCGGGGTGGATGATGCCCTGGCCTTGATTCTTGCCTTTCATTCACCCGAACTGGAAGTGAAGGCTGTCACCGGTGTCAATGGAAACGTTCCCTTAAACCTCGTTTTTGAAAATATCCTGAAAGTCCTTTCCCTCATTCAGCCCAAGCATAAACCCTTCATTGCAAGAGGGGCAGCTCAACCCCTAAAAGGACGAACCATTTATGCCCATTCGGTCCACGGAAGAGATGGCCTGGGTGAAGCCAAAATCATCCCGAAAGAAGGAGAAGAATGGTGGAGGAAATATGCTGGTGGCGCTGATGAACTGATCATAGAGATGGCGCGGCAATATCCGGGCGAGATCACCCTGATCGCTGTCGGACCTCTCACCAATCTGGCATTGGGCATTCAAAGAGATTTAGTAGGGATGAGAAGATTGAAAGAGATGGTCGTGATGGGCGGGGCCGTTCGAACAAAAGGAAACATCACCCCATTTGCAGAATTTAACATCTACTCCGATCCCTTAGCCGCCAACATTGTTTTTGAATCAGGAATCCCGATAACATTGGTTCCCCTCGATGTCACCCATCAGGTCTTTCTCATCCCCAGATGGATGGAAGAACAGGTCAACCCCCTTAATACCCCTTTTTCCAATTTTCTTATCGAGGCCACAGGATATGATAGGTTAACCCATCGTTTTAGAAATAGAGACACCATCTTTCTCCACGATCCTCTGGCTGTGGGTGCGGTGATCGAGCCAAAATTAGTAAAAACGGAGAGGCTTCCCCTCCACGTTGAAACAAAAGAAGGGGAGTATTATGGAAAGATCACTGAAGTAAAAAAGGGGTCCGAAATCAATGTATGCCTTGGAGTAGATGCAGAGAGGTTTTTAGAGCTTTTTGTGTCGAGGTTGAGGTGAAAAAAAATGACCAAACTCCAAATCCCCCTCAATCCCCCTTTTTCAAAGGGGGAAGCATTTCTCCTCCCTTTGGCAAAGGGAGG
>JASEIE010000239.1 GCA_030024065.1 Thermodesulfobacteriota bacterium | reverse complement strand
AAGGTTTTGGAGGGAGAGCCTTCCGACCCTTTCAGGTCAAGTAACCCCCCATAACTGAGGGGATGCAAAACCAGCTGACCAATAGGATATGATCGTTAGAGAGAGTAGTACAGGATGGTGTAAGAGGTCGAGGAAGTGTTAAAGCAAGAAACTTTTTGGGTTGATCGATCGAAAGCGACCCGCGAAACTGCCCCAATGACGAAGCAGTCAGACTCTTAAATTGGCTCGGATTCTAGATTTGGAGAAAAACCATGTTTGACGCGTTTATTGATGGTCTGTTTCTGGTGTTGCAATGGCATGCGTTTTTTTACCTTATCTTTGGGGTCGCTATCGGCTTTTGGGTGGGGCTCCTCCCGGGGATTGGCGGTAGTAGCACCATGGCGCTTATGATTCCCTTTATCCATACCATGTCGCCGGTAGAAGCGATCGCCTTCCTTTTGGGGATGCACGCCGCAGCTAACAATGCGGGCGACATTACCTCGATTCTTTTTGGCATTCCTGGCGAAGCGACATCCGTAGCCGTTATGATCGATGGACATCCCATGGCTAAAAAAGGGGAAGCAGGACGCGCCATGGGAGCCAGTTTGTCAAGCTCACTAGCCGGCGGGGTGATTGGTGCCATATTTTTGGCTTTATCCATTCCTTTGGTTCGTCCCCTAGTGCTGGCGTTAGGGTCTCCTGAAATGTTTATGGTCATCGTTCTGGGTATAACCTGTATCTCTTCCTTAAGCAGCCGCGGATATCGTGGGCTTCTTCTCGGACTAATTGCTGGAGGGATGGGAATTTTATGCTCAATGGTAGGGCAGGACCGACAGATGGGGATCCTCCGCTATACGTTCAACCAGCCTTATCTATGGAATGGATTTCCCATTATCCCTGTGGTCATAGGTTTTTTTGCAATTCCGGAAATTATCGATCTTGCAGTCCGTGGAACTTCAATTGCTGGTGATTTGCCTCATGGTCAATTAAGAAAAGGAGTCTGGGAGGGAGTAAAAGACACTTTGCGTAATTTTGGGCTTCTTGTCCGTTGTAGTATTATTGGTATAATTGTTGGCATTTTACCTGGCATCGGAGGCGGAGTCTCCCAGTGGATAGGTTATGCCCATGCTAGGCAGAGTGTCAAGACAATAGAAGAAAAGGATGGGTTTGGAAAGGGAGATGTGAGGGGCGTCATCGGTCCAGGTTCGGCCACAAATTCTAAAGAAGGGGCGGCACTGATTCCAACAGTGGCCTTTGGTATCCCGGGAAGCATTGGGATGGCGATTCTCTTGGGAGCGTTTCTTCTTAAGGGCATTGCACCTGGGCCGGATATGCTCAGGAAAGAGCTCCCCTTAGTTTTTTCTATGGTCTGGACGATAATTGTGGCTAATATTTTGATAACGGTGGTGTGTATCTTCTTTGTTAATCACATCGCTAAGTTAACCCATATCCGGGGGAATTTTATTATTCCCTTGATCATCCCTCTGTGTTTTCTTGGGGCATTTGCAGCGAAACAGCACATGGGTGATCTGATTACGGTTATGATATTTGGCGCTGTGGGATATTTTATGGTAAGATTTGACTATCCTCATCCTCCCTTTATCGTTGGCTTTATTCTGGGTGGAATTGCCGAATCCTATCTTTATATTTCTACCACCCGGTATAGGGCTGAATGGCTTTATCAGCCAAAGGTGATCTTCATCTTTTTACTCGCCGTTTTTGTTGCTTTTTATCCGACTATTCAGGAAAAGAGAATGCTCAAAAAAAAGAAGGGACAAGAAAATGAGGGTTAGCGGCAAAACGATAATGAGTTTAGTGGTTGTTATAATTGCAGGTTGGGCGGTTATTGACTCTTTGAAATGGCCCTTTAAAACGGCATTCTTTCCTATGGCCATCGGCATACCGGTGATTATCATGGGCATTATCGATCTTTTTTTTAATTTTATGGGAAAAGAAGCCGAGCATGCAAAGATGCCGATAGATAGTATTCCTCTACCTAAAAAATTGGATCCGACAATAGGGACAAGGAGAGCTATTTCAATATCCCTTTGGATTTTTGGCTTTTTTTTGATGGTCATCTTTTTGGGTTTTTCGGTTGCCATCCCGCTATTTGTTTTTCTTTATTTGAAGATTCAAGGAAAAGAAGGATGGGGTATCACAATCGCCTTAACCGTATTGGTTGGTTTGTTTTTTTATGGTTTGTTTGTTTGGTTCATAGACCTTCACTTTCCTGAAGGGTGGTTATTTAAATTTTTCTAATCAAGATAGCATGGTTTTGAAAAGAGAGGAGTATAAAATGGGTAAAGAAATTGTAACTCAAGAATTGTCATCGAAAGATAAAATTATTCAAATGACTTCAGCATATGACTGGTGGGTGCAAAATGAAGGCGTGCCGATAATTAAAGGCTATTTTGTTGAAGACATAAATAAAGTCCCAGTTGAACCATGGCATCGCAAAGGCGGACTAGGCGCTTTCATTAATTTGATCGGACATGAACGTACAAATGATGCTTACATATGCGTGATACCACCAGGTAAAAGTCTTAAAATTCAGAAGCATCTTTACGAAGAAATGGTGTTAGTGCTTGAAGGAGAGGGGAAGACCGATGTGTTTGATGAGGCTGGCTCTAAGCAGACTTTTGAATGGAGAGCATGGGATTTGTTTTCTATCCCGCTTAATTTCAAATATCAACACCATAATAGAAGGAAAGATAAACCAGTAAAATATTTAGCAGTTACAACAGCGCCACTTGTCATAGGCTTGTTCCATAATACGGACTTTGTATTCAACAATAACTTTGTATTTAAAGACAGGTACAATGGAGAACAGAATTATTTCAAAAGCAAAGGTACACTGCACGATGTGGGTTATAAAGTTTGGGAAAGTAATTTTATTCCTAACGTCCGAAAAATGGAACTTTACGATTGGAAAGGACGGGGCGAAGGTGGAGCTGTCATGTTAGAGATTGCCGAAAATACGTTGACGGCTCATATCGCAGAATTTGAAGTGGGTACCTATAAGAAAGCACACCGCCATGGAGGAGGCGCCAACATTATCACCCTGAGCGATACGGGTTACACCCTCATGTGGTCTAAAGGGCAGCCCAAGATGAAAATTGATTGGCAAGTGGGCACTCTGATGGTACCGCCGCAAAACTGGTTTCATCAACATTTTAACACCGGTAAAGAGCCTGCAAGATACATGGCTTTACGATGGAAAAGTCGAAAATACCCAATGTGGGGGGGTATATTAACGGACTCTTATAAAAACATAAAAGAAGGTGGTACCCAGATAGAATTTGAAGATGAAGATCCAGAAATTAGAAATATGTATAGAAAGGAGCTGGCAAAAGTGGGCGCAGAATGGCGTATGTCTAAATATTTCCCTTCGAAATAAAAGTGTGGCCATCGAATGCAAAGGATCGACCTCTCCAAATTTGAATCGGGGCTTTTGGAATGCAGTGAGCGACATAGAGTTTCAAGAAGTGTGGATTATTGCGCCCGTCAAAGAGGCGTATCCTAGAAGAGCATGATCGGGAGTCTGGCCCCCGAAGCCCAGTGCAGGAGTTTATGCATTAAAGTGAGCCCTTGAGAACTGGTGGCAGTGAAAACCCGAGCCCCGGCCATACTGGCTCCGATCAAGCAGGCCAACGCCGATGTCTCGGATTCCACTCTCATGTATCGAGCATTCAGCTTCTTCTTTGAGACCATATCCGAGAGCGCTTCTGCGATCGATGTCTGCGGCGTGATCGGATAAGCAGCAATCACCTGAGCCCGTGATAATCTCACCGCCTCAGCCGCCGCCTCATTGCCGTTGAGCAATCGTTTCATTCTGACCCTTCTATTATTTTGATGAATGGATGGAGCAGGAAAGCCAACGAATTATGCATCCATCAGGCGAAACCCTCCCGTGATCAGGGGAAAGATATATCCTCCTGCATGAATGATATTGACTATGGGATTCTCCCCCCACATCTTCGTCCCCCCTATAGCACTTGGCAGATCAGGAGCATCCCATCCTCAAAGCTGCCTGCTGGAGCACTTTGTCCGCCACGAGAACGACCCGGTATTTTTTTGATACAAAGAAAATCAGAATCAGGGCCATGTTAAAATTTATGGGCCCTTCAACAATGGGTTCTACACACATAAGCTTCTCCCTGATACGATCTTCAGCTTCTCCCTCTCCACAATCCCTGATTTTTGAGAAGCTCTCGAGAAAGAATTCTGGCAAAGGGGTGGATATCTCGGCCAAGAGAAAAATCGTTCCCCCAGGTTTGGTGACTATCGCTGCAGGGAGAACAGGTTTTACAATTTGTGGCCCCTCATCGTAGGGAAAAGAAGAGACTATTGTAATATCTGACTTCCCGAAACAAAAAAATAAAAGCTTGACATTTAAAAAAGAATTGACCATAATCTTTCCACGGTAAGTTGTAAGGAGTGGGTGGTTGGATCGAAAGAGGTCACAAAGTTCTTTTTTAAAACTTTTGTGGCCTTTTTTTATTGAGTGCCAGAGGTTATTACAACTTACGCAGCTCATAGAGGAGAGGAGGTGAGGTGTAGTGGCCAAAGGTCGTGTGAAATGGTTTAACGAGAAGAAGGGTTATGGGTTTATCTCCACAGATGGAGGGGGTGATGTCTTCGTACACTTCTCCGCCATCAAAAAGGACGGGTTCAAAACCCTCTATGAAGGAGATGAGGTGGAGTTCGATATCTCAGAAGGACCGAAAGGTCCCCAGGCGACCAATGTGACTCCTTTAGCCTGAGGGACTGTATTGAAGTGAATAGAGGAAAGACCTCGGGGAAATCCCTGGGGTCTTTTTTTAAAATCTGTTAAAGGTAAACCTTCTTCAGCAGGGGAATTGAAAGCTTGCCTTTTATTGTTTTCAGTCCGGGGCCCGTCTGGCCAGAATGGGAATGGGAGAGGATCACCAGATAAATCCTCTCCGGAGAGAGTCCGTCCACCTCTATTTGATAGAAGAGCCTGGGAGGGTGCCAGGAATGGCCCGGATCGATGAGCACGGTTTTCTCCCCATCCATCACATAAGTGTTGCAGTTGTTCCCAAGGATTCTGCCGCAGATAGGCATAGAGATCTTCTTCGATCTTCATCCCATTTCACTTTTCGAAATATGAAATAGCGATTCTTATCGAAAGATTAAAATGTGTAACTCAATTTTGCAATAGTCTCAAAAGGTGAGTCTGAAAAATAGTCTGTTTGAAGCACTGTTTTTTACTTAAAAAATTGAATCCAGAATCTGTAATCTTCGAAATCTTAAACAATTGATCTTTGGCTGTATTTCTGATAAATTACGCCTTAATACTTTTACCTCTCACCCTATGCCTGCCGATAGGCAAGGCGTTCTGCTCTATGCAGCTAATTAAAGTTAGGTGAAAATAAAAAATGAAATTTGAAGGTGCGACCCCAAATTTGATTGCTTTAATTGAAAAAACAGGGACAGGAATCCGGCGAATGAGAGAGGAGGCAAGGAGACATAAGTGTCCTGAGCCAAAATTCACAGTGAATGGATTCTTTACAGCAACCTTCTATCCAACCTTGGAAATAGCTCGTAAGATCACCCCGCAAGTTACCCCTCAAGTCACAGGGCAAGTTGGTGAACAAGTAGGTGAGCAAGTTAATGAGCAAGTCACGATCTTGAAGTTCTGCTCAACACCTAAACGAAAGCAAGATATCCTCGCCCACTTGGGACTGAAGCCGGTTTACATGAATTTCAAACGGCACATTCAGCCACTGGTCGAGCAGGGGTTCCACGAAATGACTTTCCCAGACAAACCGCGAAGTCCGAAACAGCGTTACCGGACGACTGATCTTGGGCGTAAGGTGTTGGACCAATGGAGTGGAGGAAAATAGATAGAATCTTTAATAATTGAACTTTTTTTTGTATTTCTGGTAGATTATGCACCAATGATGCATTTACGCTATGCCCTTATATGTCCTGCGCGGTTTGTTCTCTAAGAAATAGCTAAATATCGGTTGGGAAAATATATGCAAACTTTGGCTTGAGGAAGGGAACCCCGGAACAATTGAAAGGTGAGGGGGAGACGACTATCATGTTTTCTTTTGAGTAATTCCATTTTTATTCAATTTATTATATATACATGACTATCGGCTAAATTGAATATTGTTGCAATTAGAAGAGACTTATAGTA
>JASEIE010000238.1:5415-6148 GCA_030024065.1 Thermodesulfobacteriota bacterium | reverse complement strand
CCCAACCCTCTCCCGCCAGCGGGAGAGGGAGGAGCTACTGATTTCAATCGTGTGATGGTTTGGTCACAATTGAAGCACGTGCCATGGCCAACTTTAAACAGATTAGGTGTGCACTTTTAAATTTTAAATCCATTAAAAAGTGTGCAGTTTTAATTCTTAAATGACTTTTTCTGTTTTTTTTCTTAACAATGATCGGGAATTTTGTTTATGACTTCACAATGTCATGTCCAGGTAAGCAGGTAAGAATGATTGGATGGATATTCGTTAATGAAAGGATGTGAAGCGTAATGAGAAAGTGGGTGAGCATCTTTTTGGCATTGGCAATGTTGGCAGTTTTTTCCGTTGGGTGCGGCGCAGCAAAAGACGCAAAGATTAAATGCCCGAAATGCGGCGCTGTTTTCACAATTCAAGAGGGTTTAGATTCTCTTGAAAGAGCTCCAGGTTCAAAGTAGATCTCCCTGGAATGGGGCAACATTTTCCAATACATCAAAAAAAATAGCCCCGAGGGGAAACACAAAAAAATTAAAAAGGGAGGAGAGATTCTCTTCCCTTTTTAATTAGCCTTTCCCAAAAACTTGAGTGGGTACTTAAAGAAGGTTGACCTCAATCCCTCATTAGAATCGAATTCGGACAGGACCATAGCCCCGGTCAAGACACAGAAAAAATCTCACTTTAATCGTAATCCCTCAGTTATGGGGGGTTACTTGCCCCGAAAGGGTCGGAAGGTTCTCCC
>JASEIE010000238.1:0-5405 GCA_030024065.1 Thermodesulfobacteriota bacterium | reverse complement strand
CCAATCGGGAAACAGGAATATAAACCATCTGTGTCACTCCCCCTTCTTTGTAAGAAAGACAATAGGCCGGCCCATGCTTCTCCCCGCGTTCACATCGACACCCCTTCTTGCCACATCTTCGATACAGAGCCACCAGGCTGCCTTGATGCATCCCAGAACATCCTTGAATCTCTCTCAATAACTCTGCCTTCTCTCGCTCCAAACCCCTCATACTGTTTTATAATATTACAAAACAGATTTTTGTCAAGTCTCTTTTTCTTTAATCCCATTCAATTTTTTCACACCTTCTCAGTTATGGGGGGTTACTTGCCCCGAAAGGGTCGGAAGGTTCTCCCTCCAAAACCTTGTAAAGCGGTCATAGAGGTCATGCCAATCGGCCGTCCTGCCCTTTGCATGGTGATTTTTGGAAGCGAACCTACGCAGTTCAACGGATAGAGGTTTCGCTTCAAGGTTTTTCCAGAAGAACCTCCCGACCCTTTTCTATCTCTTTAACTGAGGGGTTACCTTTAATCAGATAATCAGACATTTTCGTGTGGTTGACATCCCCTCTCTTCATCGACGCAGCCCGGGCCTTGACCTATGGTCTGTTTGAATGACTTCTGCACGTCCCTTTTCCCCCGGCGCTCTTTTTTAATGGTCAGGATGACCGTTCTTCCAGGGGCAATCCATTTTTTATTGACATGAATTTTAGAAAGGCTTATACTATAAATTATACATATTACCGTTTTGCTCAATCGTTTTATTGATAGAGATGGGAAGACGGTTTTCCATCAGGTTCGTCAAGGTAGAATCTCTGGCGATTTAAGTGAGGAGAGGGAAAGGTTGAGGCAAAAATCTTATAGAAGGAGGGAGAAGAGATGATGAAAAAAAATTTAATTTTTGTAGTCATTTTGGTTGGTCTTTTTCTAATGGCTTCTGTTGCTTTTTCAGCAGCACCTTTTTATGAAGGCAAGACCATGCGCATCATTGTGGGATATTCAGCCGGAGGCGGCTATGATGCTTACGCCAGGGTCATCTCCAGACATATGGGTAAGCACATCCCTGGGAATCCCGCCATTATCGTCGAGAATATGACCGGGGCTGGAAGTCTAATTTCGGCCAACCACTTATATAAAGTGGCCAAACCCGACGGTCTTACGATCGGCCATTTCAACGGAGGTCTTTTCTTTAATCAGGTATTGGATCAGCCAGGGATCGAGTTCGACGCACGAAAATTTGAGTTTATTGGCGCTACTAATACCGAGGATTGCGCCTTCGCTTTTTCGAAAGCGAGTGGCATCACAAGCATGGAGAGATGGTTTGCCTCCAAAACCCCTGTCAAAATGGGCGGGGTCGCCCCGGGAGCATACGCACCTGATAATGTGATCAGGTTATTAAAGGAAGCGCTTGGACTTCCCATTCATCTTGTCTCAGGTTACAAAGGGACTGCGGATATTCGCCTGGCTGTTGAGGGCGGCGAACTGGCCGGAAGTTCTTGGGGATGGGATTCAATGAGGGCGGCCTGGAGAAAATCCCTGGAGACAGGGGATGTGGTGGTTGTTCTTCAGGGAGTTCCAAAGCCACTCCCGGACCTTCCCAAAGTTCCCCTGACGATCCAGTTTGCCAAGACGGATGAGGCACGGCTGCTGATCGAATTGGGCATCCATGCCAACAGTCTATTTGCCAGGCCATTCGTTCTGCCTCCGGGCGTTCCCAAGGAGAGGGTGCAGATCCTTACGAGAGCCTTCCAGGAGACCCTGAAAGACAAAGATTTTCTTGCGGAAATAGAGAAGGCTAAATTGGGGCTCAATCCTGTCACCGGCGACGAGCTGGAAAAGGCTATCGGCGGGATCTTCAAAATAGCCCCTCCTCTTCAAGCTAAACTTAAAGATATCCTTTTTAAATAGAAGGGTTAAGGTTGCAACGGATTTTCTTTTCCTGGTATTTCAACAGGTTTGGATAGAGGTTTTCTGCCGATGATTGAAATGGTCAATTCATTCATCTTAGGTTTCACTCAGATCTTCACCGGGACCACTTTTGGATTGATGCTTTTGGGCATTGGAATCGGTTTTTCCGTGGGAATCCTGCCGGGATTGGGAGGCCCAACGACTCTTGCTCTGATGCTTCCCTTCATTGTTAAGATGAATCCGGTCCAAGCCTTTGCCTTCCTTCTTGGGATGGCCTCCGTTACAAATACTACTGGTGATATTACCTCCATCCTTTTCGGTGTCCCTGGCGAGCCAACCACGGCAGCCACCATTGTGGATGGCCATCCCTTGGCCAAAAAGGGTGAAGCAGGCCGCGCCTTGGGAGCAGCGCTTATGAGTTCTTTAGTGGGCGCGATCTTTGGCGCCTTTGCCTTAGCCCTCGCCATACCCATTGTCCGGCCCTTAGTCCTCACTTTCGGCTCCCCGGAGTTCTTCATGCTCGCCCTGCTCGGCATCACCTTTGTCGCTTCCTTAAGTGGTGGAGTTTTGTTGAAGGGTCTTATCGCTGGAGGTATAGGTTTGTTCCTTGCAACAGTAGGGCTTTGCCCGATGTCGAGCATACAACGCTATACCTTTGGTCAAACCTTTCTGTGGGACGGGATTGGTTTGGTTCCTATTACTATTGGATTCTTCGCTATCCCCGAGATCGTTGATTTAGCGATCCAGGGTTCAAGCATTGCCAGGGGTCGGGTAGGCAAGTTGGGCGGTGTCCTGGAGGGAGTGAAGGATACCTTTCGCCACTGGTGGTTAGTCATTCGTTGCAGCGCGATCGGCACCTACACCGCTGTCATTCCTGGAATGGGCGGCGCAACCACTCAATGGTTGGCTTATGCACATGCCGTACAAAGCTCCCCGGATAAGGAGAGGTTTGGTAAGGGGGCCATCGAAGGGGTCTTGGGACCGGGAGCGGCCAATAATTCCACATTGGGAGGCAGTCTAATCACCACCATTGCCTTTGGCGTTCCTGCCAGTGTAATGATGGCAATTTTATTAGGAGCCTTCCTCATCCACGGAGTGGTGCCCGGTCCTGACATGCTCATCCCAGAACCAAAAGGGCATCTTGCCTTAACTTTCTCGTTCGTCTGGATCAATGTTGTCTCCAATATCATTACCGTGGGAGTTTGTTTCCTCATTTTGAATCAACTGGTAAAAATCACACAGATTCGGGGTAGTCTGCTCATTCCCTTCATTCTTTTGTTGATCTACCTGGGGGCCTTTGCAGAAAAGAATACCTTCGAGGACCTTATCCTTTTATTGCTTTTCGGACTGCTGGGTTGGGTTTTGCAACGGCTCAAATGGCCGAGGCCACCTTTGATTTTGGGGCTTGTACTTGGACCTCTGGCAGAAAATAGGCTCTTCCTCTCCACCGATAACTATGGGTTTGCCTGGCTTTTTCGCCCTGGGGTCTTGATAATCCTTGCTCTGACTCTGGCCGGTGCTTTCTATCCTATTCTCCGGGCGAGATGGCAAAAAAGAAAGAAAGACAAGGGACAACCCTCAGTCCTAAAAGCAGCGAGCCCCAATGGGACAAGGTTGCTGAGGTTTAGCTGGGGAATGGTCTTTAGCCTCTTTATTGTAGTCGTGTTTATTTGTGCTCTGTGGCAAAGCATGCGGTTTAATGTTAGAGCCGGCCTCTTTCCCTGGGCTGTTGGGTTCCCTGTTCTTGCCCTTGCCATCGTTCAATTCGTCATGGACTTCATGGGGAAAGAAGGTAGGCGCATTGAAGACCGCCCTATTGAGGCAGGGATAGAACTGCCATCGGATGTTGTGAATCGCCGAACAGCAGGCATATTTGTCTGGATCATCGGTTATTTCTTTGCGATCTGGTTGCTCGGGTTTTCTATCGCAGCGCCTCTTTGCACTTTCATCCAGCTTAAGATCGGGGCAAGAGAGAAATGGTTCATCACCCTTATCCTTTCTGGCGCAGCCTGGGCGTTCACCTATGGTGTGTTTGATCGACTCCTGCGTGTTCCCTTTCCACCTGGCTACCTCTTTCAATGGTTAGGATGATCGTTCTATTGATGATTCCGTTCGAAGTATAAGGCTTTTTTATGAAGCGCCTTTTTTGTAAATTCCTTCTAAGGGTTCCTCCACTTTGATGACCTCTGCCCCAAGGTCAGCCAGAATCAGGGTGCATAATGAACCGGGAATCAGCCGGGAGAGATCAAGCATTCTTATCCCCTTCGGGATACTCATCGATTGGCCTTTTGGTATCCCAAGGCGTCATTAGCGATGATCATTTTATGAATGTTTGCCGAACCCTCCAGGATTTGATAAAGCTTGGCATCGCGTAGGTATCGTTCCACCGGATACTCAGCAGAGTAACCGTAGGCACCTAATACCTGGATCGCAAGATCGGCCACTCGCGAAGCCATATCACAAGCGTAGTACTTGCTCATCGAAACTTCCAAATTACATGGGATCTTTTGGTCTTTCAGCACTGCCACCTTGTAAGTCAAAAGCCTTGCCGCTTCCACTTCTACAACCATTCGGCCGATCATCTCCTGTACCATCTGGAACTTTCCAATGGGTTGACCGAATTGAATACGCTCCTGGGCATATTTTATCGATTCATCCAGTAACCCTTGGCCTGCACCCACAGCACCCGCTGCGGCGGTGATACGGGTATTGGAGAGCCCCTTCATGGTATAATAGAAACCTTTTCCTTCTTCACCTAAAAGATTTTCAATTGGCACCTTCACGTTGTCGAATACCACTTCGCCTGTTGGGCAGCAGTGCCAGCCCATCTTCTCATTAATCGGAACTGTCGAAATCCCAGGAGTGTGCATGTCCACAATGAAGGCAGAGATTCCTTTGTGTCTTAAACTTTTATTCGTGTAAGCATAAACGATTCCCACATCGGCAACTTGGGCATAAGTGATCCATGTTTTCGTTCCGTTAAGTACATAATGACCACCTTCTCGGACTGCAGTCGTCTTAATATTGGCCACGTCTGAACCAGCGTCAGGTTCTGTAATACAGATACAGCCCAGCCACTCGGCTGAGACAAGTTTTTCAATATACTTCTGCTTCTGCTCCTCATTACCAAACGTCCATATTTCCAGGGCAGTACCCATCGTCTGCATATTAAAGGCTGCACGAAGCGACCCGCTGATACGGGAAATCTCCTCACATATTAACGTATGGGCAAGATATCCGGAGTTGTTACCCCCGTATTCTTCAGGGATCGGACAACCAAAAAAACCGAGTTTACCCATTTTTTGGACTATCTCACGCTGGAACCGATGATTTCTCTCGTCTTCATTAACCTTGGGTAAGATCTCTTTTTTGGTAAAATCCCGTGCCATTTCCTGCATCTTCTTTAATTCTTCAGAAATTGTAAAATCCATCTTTTCCTCCCCTGCGATGAAGGATCAGGACAATCTACCTTAACATTGCAGAAAATTTAGTCATACGGACATGGGTGAACCGGTCGTA
>JASEIE010000237.1 GCA_030024065.1 Thermodesulfobacteriota bacterium | reverse complement strand
CACTCGCAGTGCTTACCGCCGTGGTCAAAGATCCCTACGGATATGGCCGGATCATACGGGGCGAGGAAGGCTGGCTAGAAAGGATCGTGGAGGAGAAGGATGCTTCGGATGAGGAGAGACTGATCCGGGAGATCAACACGGGAATTTTCTGTATGAGGGCTCCTTTCCTTACCGAAGGTCTGAAGGAGATCGGAAAGGAGAATGCCCAGGGTGAATACTATCTGACCGACCTGGTAGGGGTGGCGAGGAAGAAAGATTTGAGATGTTCTGCTCATATGGCGGCCAATCCGACGGAGGTGATGGGAATCAATACCCGAGAGGATCTGGCTATTGCCAACGAAGCGCTCAGGCAGGAGAAGGTGAAAGAGTTGATGCTCTCGGGCGTGACAATCATTGACCCCAGGACGGCTTATGTGGATCGAACCGTGGAGGTGGGCAAAGACACCATTCTCCACCCCAATTGCACCCTCCAGGGGAAAACCCGGATCGGCGAGCGATGTAGCGTTGAGCCGAACACAAAGATTTTAGATTCGGTCATCGGCAACGAGGTTACCATTCGCTCCAGCTCTGTCATCACGGAGAGCAAGATCGAAGATGGCGCTTCCATTGGTCCCTTCGCCCACCTGAGACCTTTGAGCGAGGTGAAGACGAACGCAAAGATCGGAAACTTCGTGGAGGTGAAGAAATCGGTCATCG
Source organism: Thermodesulfobacteriota bacterium (assembly GCA_030024065.1). Next base: position 5,487 of record JASEIE010000237.1, on the reverse strand, counting down.
GGAAGGGTTCCAAAGCCAACCACCTCGCCTATATCGGAGACTCCCTCGTCGGAGAAGAGGTCAACATCGGGGCAGGAACGATCACCTGCAACTACGATGGTTTTGAGAAACATCAGACGGTCATCGGTGACCGTGTCTTTGTTGGATCGAATGTGGAGTTGGTGGCTCCCGTCAAAGTCGGAAGTCATGCTTCCATCGGCGCAGGCACGACGGTCACGAAAGATGTTCCGGAAGGAGCCCTTGCCATCAGCCGGATGAAGCAGAAGAATGTCAGGGGGTGGAGTAAAAAGATGGAGCTTCACTATAAAAAGAGTTCGAAGAAGAAGGGTTTATGACATTTTAACCGTTTAAAATAAATTGGGTTGGACTCCGGTCAGGAATGCTTCCCTGCCTACCGGCAGGCAGGCAAAGCTTTAGAATGCGGTCTTTTATATTTGTCATCGAAATGAAGGAGTTTGATAAACGCTGAAATACCGATGGAACCATCCCCTGACCGGAGTCCTGTTAATGTTTTTCAAAGAACTAAAATGAAACATATTTTTCATTTTGCAATTTTCAATGAGGTTTGAGAGATGTGTGGCATCGTCGGGTATGTCGGCTCCAGAAAGACCGCTGAAGTTCTCATGGATGGGTTGAAAAGGCTCGAGTACCGGGGATATGACAGTGCGGGCATTGCCGTCTTTCATCAGGGGAGGATTGAGATCCGGAGAAATGAGGGAAAGTTAAAGAGGCTCGAAGAGCAGATCCGAGGGGAGGGTTTTGACGGAAGAATAGGGATCGGACATACCCGTTGGGCAACCCATGGAAGACCGTCCGATGAGAATGCCCATCCTCATAAGGCAGGAAGAGTGGCGGTGGTTCACAATGGAATCATCGAGAACTATCTTCCCCTGAAAGAATTTCTCAAAAAGAAAGGCCGTCTCTTCACCTCGGAAACCGATACAGAGGTCATCTCTCATCTGATCGATGAACTCATTGAAGAGGGGTCTTCCTTTCCGGATGCCGTGAGAATGGCTCTGGATAAGATGAAAGGTTCCTATGCCCTGGGAATCCTTTTCGAAGGGGACAAACGGTCTCTGATTGCCGCCAAGAAGGAGAGCCCTCTGGTAGTGGGCATCGGAGAAAAGGAATATTTCGTTGCTTCCGATGTGCCTGCCATTCTGCCTTACACCCCGGACGTCGTCTTCATGGAAGACGGGGAAGTAGCCCTCCTCTCTGATGAAGGGGTGAGGTTCTTCGACGGCAAAGGCGAGGAGATTTCGAAGGAGCCGAAACGGATCAACTGGACCCCTTTGATGGCAGAGAAGAGCGGATATAAACATTTTATGCTCAAAGAGATCCACGAGCAACCCAGAGCTGTGATCGACACCATCCGGGGTCGTGTCTCAGAGGAGATGGGGGATGGTGTCTTCGTAGATCTCCATCTCGATCCACCCAGACTGAAAAAAATCCGACGGATTTGCCTGATCGCCTGCGGCACCTCTTATCATGCCGCCCTTGTCGGAAAATTCCTCATCGAAGGTTTCTGCCGAATTCCGGTGGAAGCGGATATCGGCTCGGAGTTTCGATATCGAAAGCCCATCTTAGGAGAAGATACCCTGCTCATAGCGATCTCCCAGTCTGGAGAGACCGCTGATACCCTCGCTGCCCTGAGGGAAGGAAAAAAAGAGGGGGCATTGACCCTTGCCATCTGTAATGTGGTGGAGTCGAGTCTGGCAAGGGATTCGGACGATGTGATCTATACCCATGCCGGCCCGGAGATCGGGGTTGCCTCCACCAAGACCTTTGTCACCCAGATGGTAATCCTCTTTCTCCTCTCCCTTAGAATCGGAAGGGAATGGGGTCTTCTTTCCCTCCAACAGGGGAAGAACCTGGCGGAGGCCCTGATCAGGATTCCTCACCTGATGGAGGAGGCGCTCAAATCATCGAACCAGGTGGCTGAGATTGCAAGAAAGTACATTGATGCGAGAGACTTCCTCTATCTTGGAAGAGGGATCAACTATCCCATCGCCCTGGAGGGAGCGCTGAAGTTGAAGGAAATCTCCTATATCCATGCCGAAGGCTATCCGGCCGGTGAGATGAAGCACGGCCCCATTGCTTTGATCGATCGGGAAATGCCGGTCGTTATCCTTGCTACCAGGAACGAGGTCTACGAGAAGGTGCTCTCCAATATCGAAGAGGTCAAGGCAAGGGGAGGAAAGGTGATCGCCCTTGCCTCGCAATCGGACAGAGAGATGGTTAAAAAGGTGGATGATGTCATCTTCATTCCTGAAACCCTTCCTTCCTTGACCCCCATCCTCCTCACGATTCCCCTCCAACTCTTAGCCTACTATATGGCCGACTTTAAGGGCACGGATGTCGACCAGCCGAGGAACCTGGCCAAAAGCGTGACCGTCGAATAAAAGATCATTGCAAAATATAAAATGCAAATTTAGCAATGCAAAATGGGTGAGCATAAAGAATTTTTCAATTTGCACTGTTAATTTTGCAATTTGCATTGGGCTTTAACCCATGTCTCTTCTCAACGATCTCAACCCCGTTCAACAAAAGGCTGTTTTAGAAACCGAAGGTCCCCTGCTTGTCTTTGCGGGCGCTGGAAGTGGAAAGACTAGAGTCCTGACCTACCGCATCGCCTATCTCATTCAGGAGAGAGGGGTTTTACCCAGGAATATCTTTGCCGTCACCTTCACCAATAAGGCAGCCGATGAGATGAGAGAGAGGGCGGAACACCTCCTGGGAAAGTCAGCCAGGGGGATATGGATCTCCACCTTTCACTCCGCCTGCGCCCGCATCCTGAGACAGCATATCGATCACCTGGGATTCCGGCCGAATTTTGTCATCTATGATGATGATGATCAGGAAAGACACCTGAAGTCCGTGATGAAAGAACTGGATCTGGACTTCAAGATGTTTCATCCCAGGGCAATGCAGTCTGCCATCAACCGGCTTAAGAATGAAGGGGTTACGCCGGAACAGTATCGCCCCTCCCCATTCAATATCTTTGAAAAGAGACTATCTCTGGTCTATCAGCAATATCAGGAAGATCTCCAGCGAAACAATGGGGTTGATTTTGGAGATCTCCTCCTCTTTGTGACCCTCCTCTTCAAGAACTTTCCCGAAGTCTTAAGATCCTATCAGGAACTCTGCCGCTATGTGATGGTGGATGAATTTCAGGACACGAACCTCATCCAGTATCAACTGATTAAACGATTGGCAGAACGACATCAGAACATCTGCGTCGTCGGAGATGATGATCAATCCATCTACCGGTGGAGGGGAGCGGAGGTGGGGAATATCCTGAATTTTGAGAAAGACTTCTCAGGGACAAAAGTCATCACCCTGGAGCAAAACTACCGCTCCACTCAGAACATTCTTCAGGCAGCCAATCACATCGTCAGGCGAAACCGTTTGAGAAAGGAGAAGGTTCTCTGGACCGAAAATCCGGAAGGTGAACTCCTTGCCTCCTATGTCGCCGAAGATGAGGCAGATGAGGCCCGTTTTGTCGTAAAGAAGATTGCAGGGCAGGTTCCTTCTTCTTTCTCGGGAAACCCGGAAGGGTCGAACAGGCCTTATCGCGATATCGCTGTCTTCTACCGGATCAATGCCCAATCCCGGGCGATTGAAGAGGAGCTGGTCAAACATCAAATTCCCTATACGATCGTGGGAGGGGTGAAATTCTATGAGCGGAAAGAGATCAAAGACATTCTGGCTTATTTGAAACTGATTGCTAATCCATCGGATGGTCTGAGCCTGAAGAGGATTATCAATAACCCTTCGAGAGGGATTGGAGAGAAGACGATGGAGAAGATGGGAATCTTCGCCAGAGAGAAGGGCCTTCCTCTTTATGAAGGAATGAAACAGGCCATGAAAGAGGATTGGTTGCCTCCCACTCATAAAGAAAGGATGGAAGCATTCGTCCTTCTGATCGAAGAGTTCCGTCAGGAGATAAAGGTCCTCTCTCTCAGCCAATTGACATTAGCCCTTCTTGGCAGGACAGGATACCTCGAACGGTTGAAGGTAGAAGGGACGGATGAGGCTCTTTCGAGGGTCGATAATATCGACGAGTTGATCAATGTGATGGCGGAACTTGAAAAGGGAGAGGAGGAGGTTTCACTGGAGACCTTTCTGGACAGGGTTTCTCTGGTGAGCGATGTGGACCTTTATGAAGACAGGGAGAATCGGGTTTCCCTGATGACCCTGCACTGTGCCAAAGGTCTGGAGTTTCCTGTTGTCTTCATCGTTGGAATGGAGGAAGGACTTCTCCCTCATTACCGAAGGGGCGAGGGGATCGAAGACCTCGAGGAGGAGCGCAGGCTCTGCTATGTGGGGATCACCCGCGCAAAAGAGAAGCTCTATCTTTCACGGGCGGAAAAGCGTTCCACCTTTGGTGTGGGCAGGGCCAATCTTGCGTCACGGTTTCTTGACGAACTTCCCTTTGAATTGATTCGATGCGAAGAGAGAGAGAGGAGGATGGAAAGTCTATTTTCGCAGGAGACCTCCTGGTTTGATGATTTTAACCGGTCCGGAGACGGAGTGGATTTCTCAGCAGGAGAAAATATTGTCTCGGGGAAAGAAGGAGTGGTATGGAGCCCTGAAGGATTCTTTCCTCTCAGAACAGGGATGAGGGTGAGGCACTCCAAGTTTGGGGAGGGAAGGGTAAAGGCTGTGGAGGGGATGGATGAAAATCAAAAAGCCACCATTGTTTTTAGAACCGAGGGTCCCAAACGCCTGAAAGTCAGATATGCCAACCTGGAGATCTTAGAATGAAAAAAAGATAGGGGGATGAGGAGATTGGGAGATGGGGAGAAACAGCTTTATCACCCTATCTCCCCACCACCCCATCTCCCCAATATTGGAGGGAACCATGAAGACCTATTTCATCCTGTCGGCAATTGGTACGGATCGGCCGGGGATTGTGGCCGATGTTTCCGAGGTGATCTATGGGTGCGGGGGAAATATCGAGGATTCGAGCATGACCCTTCTCCGAAAGCATTTTGCCCTTCTCCTCCTTTTTTCCACGGAAAGGGAAGAGGTGAATCAGAAACTTTCGTTCGATCTGAAACGACTCGAATGGGATAAGAACCTCACCGTCTTCTTCTCCCCCATTACCCTTGAGGAGGCCCATTCTAAGACGCCGGAACAAACGGATCGTTTTAAAATCACCACTTCAGGGATTGACCATGCCGGGATCGTCTGCAAGGTCTGCCGGCTTCTTGCTGATAGCGGGATCAACATCATCGATATGGAGACCCATCGCATCATCTCTGCAGAGAGCGGAACTCCCATTTTTGAGATGGATGTTGATATCGAAGTTCCTCGTTCCCTATCGGAAGAGGGGTTGAGGAATGATCTCCATCGCCTCGCCGACGAACTGATGATCGATCTGGTTTTGAGAAGGATATGATAGGGACCTTTGAGGTTTACAATATATAGGGGACCTTCAGATTGAAGGTCTTATAAACAACAAACGTCTCGGTGGAATAGACA
>JASEIE010000236.1 GCA_030024065.1 Thermodesulfobacteriota bacterium | reverse complement strand
ATAGAAAATGGAATGCCAAAAGACTGTGCTATCAATTGTGATCATATTCAAACGGTCTCCAAAGGGAAAATAGGCTCACGAATTACAACGCTTTCCTCCGAAAAGATGGACCAGGTACGCGAAGCCATTTTATTTGCCCTGAATTTATAGTAACATTTTAGTTCTTTGAACAAAGATCTAATCCCCCTTCATCCCCCTTTGCCCGCTGCGCCAGCGCATGCGCGGCGAGTCAAAAGGGGGAAATCCCTTTTCCTCCCTTTAGTCTCCGACCCAGAGCGGTCTCTGATCCGGAGGGCAAAGGGAGGCGCCGCCGTCCAGAACCGCACTGCTAATGCAGCGCCAAGCATTGGGACTTTGGCGCCGGACGGTGGGGAGGGATTTTACAAGTTTTTTCAAACAGCTAAATTGTTACCATTTTTAAAATTGCGTTGTTTTTAGCCTCGGATGATTCCAGTTATATCAATGGGACAACGATTGTTGCAGACGGAGGAATGATGGGTTACCACTCGGTTGGATTCCTCGATTTGATTGCGGAGATGATGAGGAAAAAAGGGAGTTGACAATCGTTTTAGAGTTTGAGAATATAAGGCATCTTCGTAAGGAAGAAATAAGTCTATAAATCACAGAAAGGAGGGATTTAAGGAAGAAGCCTAAGAAGCATTAACAGAGGTAAACTAATTTTAGGAGGTGAAATAACATGAAACGAATAGTTAAGATGAGGAATTTAGTATTAATAACAGCATTTTTAGCCACCCTGCTTATTCTGCTTCCTTTTAACGCAAATGCCCAGCGCCTGATTAAAGTAGGGGTCATTGATTGCTATAGCGGACCGCCGGCAGTTTTTGCTAATGATGCCCTTAACGGCTTTAAACTTGCCTTAGATGAAATCAATAAGAAAGGCGTTCTGGGGACGAAAATTGAATTTACTACACGTGACACCAAGTTTAAGGTGGACATTGGCCTGAGCATGGCCAAGGAACTGGTCATGAGGGAAAACGTAGACCTTCTCGTTGGAACCATCAGTAGTTCTGTTGCCCTTGCTGTATCCGATTATGTGAAAGGGGAAAAGGTGCCCTTTATCGTTTGGATTTCAAAAAGCGAGAAGATTACAGGGGAGAAAGGACATCGTTATGTCTTCTCTACCGGCGAAAATACGGCTATGGCTGGTAAAGCTGGAGGGACTGCCTTAGCCAAAAAGCCATTTGTTAAATATTGGATTGCCGGGGATGATTACGAATATGGTCATGCCATTGCTGAGGCCATTTGGCGTAATCTAAAAACACTCAAACCGAGCGTAGAAAAGATGGGTGAAACGTGGTGGAAAACAGGTGAGCCTGACCTTATTCCCTATTTTACCTCCGTCATGGCAGCCAAACCAGATGCGTTCATTGTTTGTGGTGGAGGGGCTACAATGACCAATTCCTTGAAAGCATGCAAGACGACTGGGATTCATGAAAAGATTCCAGTTTTTATGCACACCGCCACAGACCATGCTGTTCTCAAACCACTCGGTCTTGATGCCCCTGAAGGTGTGATGGGTACGATGGACTATCATTTCTATTATCCTGAAACCCCGGCAAACAAAGCCTTTGTCAAAGCCTTTCAGGATGCCTACGGAGGCCCACCTGGGTTCCCAGCTTTCCATGGTTATATCACTGCCCATTTCATCGCCGAAGCCTATAAAAAGGCAGGCGCCGTTAACAAGGAGAAATTTATCAATGCCCTTGAGGGGCTGGTGATTGATAGCCCTGCAGGCAAAACAGAGATGCGAGCCTGTGACCATCAAGCCGTCCTGCCCATGTACCTGGGTGTAACCAAGAAAGTGCCTCAATATAACCACCTTATTTCGAGTAACATCGTCACCCTCACCGGTAAGGACGTTATGCCGAGTTGCGAGGAAATCATGAAGGCACGGGGAAAATAAAAATTTTTGATCATAGCGGAGGCTGCGTTTCTGGCCTCCGCTAAATTTAAAAAGGGAATCTAATAGGGTGGACTTTTCAGCATTCAGCAGTCAGTTTTTAGTGGGCCTTAGCCGGGCGATGATCTTATTCGTTGTTTGTGCTGGACTAAGTTTTGTCTTGGGAGTGCTCCGGGTTCCAAATATTGCCCATGGCTCCTTATACATGATCGGAGCTTTTGCAACCTTTACCATTACAAAATTGATTTCTGGATCTGTTGGTTTTTGGATGGCTTTGATTGTGGCCCCCTTGCTGGTAGCCCTGGTAAGCTTAATCGCAGAACGAGCCCTGTTCTGTCATCTCTATCAAAGAGAGCATTTAATGCTGCTCTTATTTACCTTTGCGATATCGCTTATCCTTGGTGATCTGGTAAAGATCGTTTGGGGCGCGGAATATAGGTCGGTTTCAGCTCCTGACCTCCTTAAGGGCACCGTTCCATTATTTGCTGCATCGTTGCCCCGCTACAATCTGTTTCTTCTCATCATTGGTCCGCTTGTAGCTATTGCCCTTTGGCTTTTTACGAATAAGACGAAGATAGGAAAGATCTCCCGTGCGGCAGCGGTGGATAGGGAGATGGTAGGGGTACTGGGTATTAATGTCAGTTGGGTATTCGCAATAGCTTTCGTGATCGGCTGTTACCTTGCGGGAGTGGGTGGGGCGCTGGTCGCTCCAACGGCGAGTATCGTTATAGGAATGGATCACTCCCTCATCATCGAAGCTTTCCTGATTGTGACAATTGGCGGATTGGGTAATATGTGGGGTGCCCTGGTGGGGTCTCTTATCTTTGGGGTGACTCAGTCCCTGGGCGTATTGATTTGGCCTCAATTCGCCATCGTTTTTCCCTACTTAGCAGTCGTCATCGTTCTGCTCCTACGGCCTAAAGGATTGCTTAAATCAGTCTGGTAAACCCCGTTAGAACGGGTAGGGCTTTAACATACAATTAGGAATTTACATTCTTTTTTATCATCCCTGCTTCAAGGGAAGGGGCCTTCTAACGGGGTAAAGAGGAGAGAAAATTGTTTAAAGAAGTGATTCGTTCGAAATGGCTTGGACCCTCAATAGTCATTTTACTTATCCTTTTTATTTTACCATTATTCATTCCTAGATTTTACACTTATATCCTTGCTCTGATTTTTGTTACCTCCCTGTTGGCCATGAGCCTCAACCTGGTTGTCGGCCACGGTGGTATGTTCCAGTTTCATCATGGCGTTTTCTATGGGGTAGGGGCCTATACCGTCGCCTTGATGCTGAAGAAAACATCATTGCCAATGTGGACGGGTTTTGTTGCCGGGCCCATTGTAGCAGCAATCACAGGTCTCGTGATTGGATGGCTTTGTGTCAGGCTGAGTCGACTCTACTTCGGAATGCTTCAGATTTCTTTAGGATCGTTAATCTGGGTCATTGTTTTTCGGTGGTATAATTTTACGGGAGGCGACGACGGCATCCCAGGCATACCGGCGCCTCCGATCCTTTCTTCTCTGAATAACTCTTATCATTTCATCCTTATCATCCTTGTCATTTGCCTGATCATCATGTATCTAATCTTGAAATCCCCCTTCGGGAATACCCTTCAAGCAATTCGGGATAATCCACAGCGTTGTGAAGCAATTGGCATCAACGTCAGGCGTCATCAGCTCATTGCCATTGTCATTGCCACCTTCTTCGCAGGAATCGCTGGTGTTCTTTTTGTGGCGCTGGAACGGTCTGTTTTTACTGACCTGCTGTTTTGGACTTTGTCCCTTGAGATATTCATCATGTGCCTTTTGGGAGGATGGTTTACTTTTGCCGGTCCCATATTGGGAGCAGCAATCATGGTTGCTTTAAGAACTTTTGTCGGCATTTTTACGGAGTACTGGACTTTGATTTTAGGGATCATGCTGATCCTGATTATTTTCTTCTTGCCAGAAGGCGTGATGGGCTATCTCGAAAAGATATTTAAACCTCGGACCAGAGAAGAAGCAGGGGGAGGCAACCGGTAGATGTTGCAGGTGGAAGCAGTTGTTAAATCATTTGACGACTTTAAGGCAGTGAACGGAGCAAACCTTGCTGTTGGTAAGGGTGAGATCGTGGCGGTGATTGGTCCCAACGGTGCTGGGAAGACGACTCTCTTTAATCTCATCACTGGCCTATTGAAGCAAGATAGCGGGAAGATCATCTTTAAGGGAGAGGATATTGGTGAATTACCTCCCTATGAGATTTGCAAGAAGGGAATTGCCCGTTCCTTTCAGATCGTGAACATCTTCCCACGACTCACCGTGTTCCGAAACGTCCAGGTGGCTGTATTATCCCAGCAAAGAAGGAGTAATACGCTTTTCCGGCCAGCCAGTAGCATGGTTTTGAATGAGACGAACAGTATCTTGGAAAGCGTGGGTCTTTTTGATAAGGCTCATGGCATCGCTGGATCTTTATCCCATGGGGACCAGAAAATACTTGAAATCGCCATTGCTTTAGGAAATGAACCGGAATTATTGATTCTGGATGAACCAACCGCTGGGATGTCGCCTGAGGAGACATCCGCCACCATGGAACTCGTCAAGCGATTGGCACAAATGCGGGGCTTGACGATTCTGTTCTGTGAGCATGACATGGATATCGTATTCTCCGTTGCTCAAAGTATCATGGTGATGCATCAAGGGCGAACGCTTGTTCAGGGAAAACCAGAAGAGGTGAGAAACAATCCATTTGTCCAGGAAGCCTATTTAGGGGTTGAGTGATGCTTGAAGTTGAGGGAATTCACACCTTTTATGGTTTAAGCCACATTCTCTTTGGCGTTTCTCTAAGGGTCGAACTTCAGGAAGTGGTATGCCTTCTTGGACGAAATGGGGCGGGAAAGACGACCACCATGAAGAGCGTTATAGGCATCACGCCACCCAAGCAAGGTATCATTCGATATAAAGGGGAGGAGATTACAGGCAAAGACCCTTATTTACTGGCTCGTAAAGGGATCAGCTATATCCCTGATGATAGAAGGATCTTTGCAGATCTTACGGTAGGGGAAAACCTGGAGATCGGTGAGAGAAAAGCCAGGGAAGGGGGAGGATGGAGCAGGGAAAGAATTTACGAGATGTTCCCCGCCTTGAAAAGCATAGAATCTCGTAAGGGTGGCTGCCTTAGCGGAGGTGAGCAGAAGATGTTGGCCATTGCCAGGGCATTGATGAGCAACCCGGAACTGATTCTCCTCGATGAGCCATTTGAAGGACTGGCACCCATCCTGGTATATGCTCTCGAAGGTCAGATAAGAAAGTTAAGGGAGGCTGGGTTGACCGTCTTAATTGCTGAACAGAATGTGAGATCAACACTGAGAATAAGCGACCGTGGCTATATCATTGATAACGGGCAGATCCGTTATCATGGAAGCATTGAAGAATTGAGAGAGAATGAGGAAGTGAGAAAGAAATATCTTCTGGTATAGGCTTTGGTCTCCCTCCTGAAGAATCAGCACATCCGCCAGAGCTACCTCGGACTTTAAATAGGACAGATGATCGAGTTACAGGAGTTGACTTATTTTAGCCAATTAGTATACAATAAATAAAAAATGTGTACAGATAGGGATGTGAAAAAGACGATCGTCTTAGATGCCTCTTCCCTTATTTTATTGGGGAAATGTGGTCTTGTTGAACTTCTTTCTCAAACTTTTAGGATAATTATCCCCAAGGGGGTATTGAATGAAACGGTTAATGAGGTGACATTGAAACAACATCCGGAAGCAAATGTCATTTCTGAGCTTGTTCGAGGGGAGAAAGTTGAGGTATTTCCAATCGTAAAAGAGAAGTTCAAATTTCCTGTAACCCTGGGAAGGGGGGAAATAGAAGCAATTATCTTAACCTCCAAAATGGGAAATGCAATTTTGGTTACGGATGATGGCAAAGCAATAAAGGCATGCGGATATTTAAAAATTCCTTTCACTATTTCACCCAAGATGGTGGTCGAGCTTTATCGATTAGAGAGGATAGATTTTAAAAATGCCAAGGCCTCAATAGATAAACTCAGGATAATAGGGAGATACTCACCTGAGATTATTGCAGAAGCATTAATAAGGTTAAAGGAGGTAAAAGATGTTAAGGCCGACAACCGTCCGGGTTCCAGATGATTTTTTAAAAGAGGTTTCGAAATTCATCAAAGAAATGGACCTTGATAAATCTGCTTATCTGAGAGAAATCATGAAAAAGGGATTTACCGAAGACAAACAGGAAAAAATACTCCAAATGTACCAGATGGGGAGACTTACCTTTTTAGAGGCGTGTAGAAAATTAAATATAGTCCCCTGGGATTTTTTTGATCTCCTTAAAAAGAGAGGGATGAACTTAAATGTATCACTGGAGGATTGGCTGGACTCAGAGGAACTTTAAAAATTCGTATCACTTTAGCGCTTTGAAAAATCACCTCGCCTGTCA
>JASEIE010000235.1 GCA_030024065.1 Thermodesulfobacteriota bacterium | reverse complement strand
CCGGGAAGGTTAGTCCGGTAATTAAAGTATGAAATCTGCATTATTGAACAGTCTCTAATTGGGTGTTTGAGTATTATTTTTAAAATTTGAATGGGGAGGGACCTTGAATGAGGCTATCAGAACTAACCCTGAAAGGCAAAGTCGCAATCGTTACCGGGGGCGGTCAGGGTATTGGCAAAGCGATCAGTCTCGCCCTGGCTAAATGCGGTGCCGATGTCTGCATTGCTGATATCGACCTCAGCCTGGGTGAAGATGTCGCAGCACAGATAAGGGCTTTGGGACAAAGAAGCATGGTTCTATCGGTTGATGTGACTGTCAGCGGGCAGGTCACCAAAATGGTGGAGAAAACCATAAAGAATTACGGCCATATTGACATATTGGTTAATAATGCCGGTGGCGCTACCGGTCCCACCTTCGGCATAGGCAGGGTGCTAAAGATAAGCGAAAGAGACTGGGATGATACCATTGCTCTGAACCTGAAGAGTGTATTCTTGTGCTCCCGGGCTGTGGCCAAGACCATGTTGGAACAGAAAAAGGGGTGTATCATAAACATGGCTTCCATTACCGGGCAATTCCCGTGGGCCGGATTACCGGCTTATTCAGCAGCCAAGGCAGCAGTGATTAATCTCACCAAGTCACTGGCAATGGAATTTGCTCCGTATATTCGAGTCAATGCTATTGCTCCTGGACTAATTGAAACACCGCGTACCTCAAAAAACAGACGCCCCGAGCAACTCGAGCAACTCCTGACGAATGTCCCCTTGGGGCGTATGGGGAAGCCTGAAGAGGTTGCTGACATAGCGGTCTACCTGGCATCCGATGTGGCTGAATGGATCACTGGAACGGTGGTGGATTTAAACGGCGGGCAGGTCTGGATGACCGAAGGGGGACGGCCTAATTTTAGAGACGTTAACATAAAAACCGATCCACTCCCTCCATCGAACGGAAAGGACCTCTGAATAGAAGGAGGCTGATGAACCATGAAACTTCAGGGAAAAGTGGCTTTGATAACGGGTGGTGCAACAGGAATCGGTCGAGCTACTGCCATCTTGTTTGCCAAAGAGGGAGCTCAGGTGGTCATTGCTGATATCAATGAGAAAGATGCAATTAAAACCGTGCAGACAATTAAGAAAGACGGTGGAGACGCATTTTTTACATATGTAAACCTTGTAAATATAAATGAAGTTGAAAAAATGGTGAAAACGACGGTAGACCAATACGGTAAGCTCCATATCTTCTACCACAATGCCGGTGTTGCCGGCCCAGGTCGTATCGAGTTGACGACAGAAGAAGCTTACGACCAGATTATGGATATACACTTGAAAGCCGGTTTCTTCGGAGCGAAATTTGCTGCTCCCGAGATCAAAAAAGCAGGCGGTGGGTCTATCCTTTTTACAGCCTCCGGCCTGGGTTTGCGGCCTTCTTCAGAATCTCCGGCTTACTCAGTCTCAAAGGCTGGATTGATTATGCTAACCAGAGCCTTAGCAGTTGCCCTCGCAAAAGACGGCATCCGGGTAAATGCTGTATGTCCGGGTCCGATATCTTCCACACCCTTGTGGCAGGGTGTCCTTGCACGCAACCCGGAGATCGTCCCTGAAGAATATACTCAGATGAATATACAGATTCGACCCATTAAGCGGCTGGGCACTCCAGAGGAGATGGCCCAAGCAGCCCTTTTCCTCGTATCGCCAGAAACTTCCTACATTACCGGTGTCGCTTTGCCGGTCGATGGCGGCAGAGCCATGAGCTGAAATCGCCATTTATGAGAACGTCGTACTACTGGACTGGGAATCGCACTTTTTTATATCGTGAGGCTTGACGCATGAAACTGGTCGTATCTCAATCCCGTTTTCACATTGACAAATTTGTGGGGGGTAAGACCTGCACCCATGTCTGCCCCACCAAGGCTTACACCCCATCCCTGCACCGACCTTTGGACAAGTAGAAGATTGCTTCCTGTGCCACTCAATGCCTGATCGGAAATGACATTAAAGGATTCGTTGCTTTGATGGGCCAGCAGAAATAACTTGAAGCCTATGCCTCCGTCATCGGGTCAGGACCGGCTGGCCTATCCTGCGCTTATCACCTGGCCAGATCGGGCTACCGGGTAACTATTTTTGAAGCCTCAATGACAGCCCCTTTTATCATTTCGTTTCTCTTCACCCTTTAATAATTCTCGGAATCATCATTTGGTGTTGTGGACAGATGGACGAGGGATTTTGATACGAACAGCCTGCGAAGGCGGCAATATATTTCCTGATGTGAGCGAAGGACACCACTTCATCTACGAAGCCCTTGACGGCGCAGTAAATAGGTCTAGAGTGCTCATAATAATGCTTTATAAGCTCATTCATTTGATCGATAATGGGTGTGAGTGGGCGCCCAGCGTCCTTTTCTTTGACCAAGCGCCGCGCAAATGATGCAGCTGCCGCTGTTTCCCCATGCATGACATAGATCTCGGTTGTAGGGGTGCCTAATGTAAAGGCATTGTGGTTGTTGGCGGTGGGGCCACCCATGATATAGTGGGATGCAGCCGTCCCTTTTCTGAGAACAATACACATGTGCGGCACATCGGTCTGTTCGATCGAATAGATCAGGGATTGTCCGAGAGCAAGAAGCTCCGCCTTCTCTGCTTCGTCGCCCACATCAATCCCAGTGGTATCTTGAAACCACACAATTGGGATTCGATCGCGTCCACAAAGTACGACGAATTCATTCATCTTGATCAAACCCTGCCGGTATAGCTTACCACCAATCCCAGCGTAAGAGGCATATTCAGGATAGTTGGCGCCCAGAAATCCCTGCCGATTGCCAATGAGCGCCACAAGAAAACCGTCAATTTTTGCCAGACCTGTATAAACCTCAGGACCGTAGTTTGGTTTGAATTCGAAATGCTCACTGTTGTCAAAAATACGGGCAAGCACCTCTTCGAAGTCATAGCTCCTTTTCTGATTGAAGGGAACGATCAGGTTGATCTCCTCTCCCGGATATTTAGGATCCGTGGGTTCTGCCACACGAAAGAAGTCAGGGGCATAGGCAGGAACCATGGACATATATTTCTTCAGGGCCTCCAACACTCCCTTTTCTGTATCGTAAACCTCTTTGAAGAAACCCGTTTCTTTGAAGTGAATGGCAACACTTCCTGGAGGCACCTCCTTAAAATGACGAGCAGTTTCTACGAGTTGCTGCACAGTGATTTCATCGAAGTACCCTCTGGGGTTCATGCCGCTCATAATCCCACCGCCGCCTACGGCAATGTTAGCGTCTTTATGGGCAATAAGGATTGTCGGGCTGATCCCATGATAACCGCCGCCAGCAGGATTTGTACCGTAGATGCCCGCAAGTACGGGGATGCCAAGTTTTTCCAATTCTGCATTTCTGAAAAAAATGGCGCCTCCACCCCGACGGTTTGCATAAACCTCTTGCTGTTCCGTGAGCTTCACCCCGCTACAGTTGACAAGCCACACGAGAGGGATACGGAGTCTCTTAGAGAGATCGGTGACTCTAAGGTTATTTTCCGGTTGCCCTGCAATCCATGAACCGGCCAGGATCTTGTTGTCAAAACCGATCACAACGGCCCATCTCCCGCTGATTTTTGCCAACCCATCTATCACGCCGGTTGCGCCCTCCTCGTTGAAATTTGGATTAAAAAGGGTGTGAAGTGGGCACCATGTTCCCGGATCGATCAAATATTCGATTCTTTCCCAAACCGTTGTTTGCCCTCTTTGATGAATTTTTTCCGATGGAAAACCCGCCTTTTTGACCCTTCTTACCGCCTCCTCCAGCTCTTCTTCCACCTTTGCTATTTGGATTTGATTCTCCCCGAGATTTTCCTTCTGCTTATCAGTCAGGGGATTCCCAATGGGGGTCATCTTCTCAAAATAAGGTCTCATACTCTCCTCCTATTAAGCCATCCTGGATCGATGTTTGAACAGTCCTTCTTCTGTCGCCTTCGTGAATTCAGGAAATAAATTATTCAGCATTTCATTTAAAAATTCAAATTTTCTTTAATCCCTGAGTGTTTTCTGATCTGCCTTTTTGACAGAGTCCTATGAAGAGAATTGTTCAATTCAGACATAAGGAGTAAGTCCTGTGGAGGCCGGTATGGCAGGGGGTTACGCGAGGGAATGGAGAACAAAGTGGTATAAAATTTTAATTCATTATATTTTTTTCTTGATTTATAACACCTAATATATATAATGGGTGTTATGAATCTGAAGACGCTCTCCATCCATCGGCAAAAGGTCAGCCTTTTAATTCAGAAGCGGGCACGGTTCGAGCGGATCGCGATGGGCCGTGGGCCGATGGTGGCCGCCTCTTTTATGCCGCGGAGGCTAAGACCCGGAGGTCCTGTGGAGTATTATCTTTCAGCTTCGATTCAAGGGGAGAGCCGACACCGCTATGTTCGCAAAGGGGAGGTGCAATATTGGCGGAGGCGGGCCTTGATCTGGAGGGGGTTCATGAAGGCCATGGCTTCCTGGGTGAAGGTGAATCGCGAGATCGAGAAGGAGTTAAGAGAGATCGGGCGATTACGTTGTGAGCCGTTACCTGGAGGGGGTAAGGGTGGACGGAGAACTGATCCTCTTTAAGGAGAATAAGGTTGAGGTTCTTAGGAGACTCAAAGACGGCAGGATTGACTATCTCGATTTGACCTCCTGGAGTTTTCAAGATCGGCTCTTTGGGTTTTTGATAGAGGAGAGGTTTTTTGAGTGGTGCGGGTCAAGTTATCCTACCCCTCGGGAGAGGGAGAATATCCCGGTTTGGTTTCTTCTGGCCTGTGTCCTTCAGATGAAGCTCCATCGGAGCGCTGCTTTCCAGAAGTTAGAGTATATCCTTCGGTCGGGTTCGATTCTGACAAGGGTGGGATTTAATGTGGGATTAAAGGGAGGGGGATTTAATAGTAAGAACAAGAAAGGGCGGAAGATTCCGATCGATCAGGACACGGCCCGTAAGTTTTTTACCGATACGGAGGCTTTTGAGGTTGAGGATTGGTATAACATGGATGTGCAGAAATGGTTAAGAAGGTATCGGGGCTATTCGGACAAGGAGGGGGTCTTTATCCTCGATCCCACCTTGATTTGCCTTCCCGATAATCCTCATTACAAGGAGTCCGCCCTTTTGCCGTTAGATCAGGAAGGGAGATATGTGGAGGTCAAGAAACTTTCTCCGGAGGAGAGAAAGCGATTTAAGTATACCCGGGCTTATAAATTGACGCTCCTGCTTCATTGGAGTCGGCAGGACGATTATTTTATGTTTGCCGGTGGACATTTGGGGAAAGGAGATGAATCGGGGCTAAAATGGGGAGAACAACTTGTGGACCAATTTGTTTCCCAGATCGGCAAAGGGGTGATCAAGCTTTTAATCATGGATCGGGAGTTTATCGACGGGGCGATGATCAGTCGGTTTAAAAAGACTCACGGGATCGACTGCTTAGTTCCCTTGAAGTCGAACATGCATGCGTTGCTGGATGCTTTGGGGATATCGAAAATAGAGAAGGTGAGCTGGATGAAATATGAAGAGGTCAAGGACGAGAGGGGGAGGGTCATAGAGGTAGAGGAAGTGGCTGGGGTGGGGAAGGTGGAATCGTGGGACAGCTGTGAGGTTCCGCTTTACGTGGTGCTGGTACGGAGCCGGAAGGTAGATGGCAAGAGCGAGATCTGGGCCTTGGCTTCAACCCAGGAATTCAGAGACCCCCGGTTAGCCCGGGAGCTCTACAAGGGGCGGATGCAAATCGAGGAGAGGATTGACCAGATCAAGAATTGTTGGTGGGTAGGTTGCTTTACCACTCCGAATTTCAATGCTGACGTGGTCCACGTCTTTTTCGTTTTGCTGACCTATACCTTGATTCAGCTCTATTTGAAGGCGACCCATCATGAAGAGTTGGGCACCAAGACGATCGAGACGTTAAAACAGGAAGAACGATTAGGAAAGGATGCCGTTATCGTCTATGCCGAGAAATACTTTGCCGTCTTTGACCTTGATGAGTATACCGACATCATTCTGGATCTTAGAGAGAAGCCGCGAGAGAGAATGCGTCGATGGATAAAGAAGTTTAGAAGAGAAAAGATCAGAGCCCCTTGATAGACCCTTCTGTTCGCTCCGCCACTCCCCGGTGTTTAGAATGCTGTCCAATCGGATAGCCAGGAGAAGTTTTTTCCTCTCAGAGCTTTTCTTCAAATTTGCCTCCTTCTCTTCCCTCTCCATTTGTCCCTCTCAGCCCCCCCTATCTGAGTGAAGCCCTGACTTCCCAGCTTCGGGCCGGGCAACAAGCTGCCTCCCTCACCTCTCCCCTTCTTATGTCTGAATCGAACTGAAGAGAATTAATGACAATGTTAGCTAAACTTGAAAAGTGCACTGTTTAAACTTCAAAAGTGCACTCCTTTTA
>JASEIE010000234.1 GCA_030024065.1 Thermodesulfobacteriota bacterium | reverse complement strand
TTTTTCGTCTTGGATTTCTTTTCCCTATTGACACCGGAGGCCTTATAAGTGTTAGAAAGGTGTTATTACTTAGGATTAAGCATTTTGTAATATTCTTCTGCCATTTCCTTTATTTGAAGTTTTACTGCTTTGCGATGATGGTAATACAGGTAAAGGAGAATCAATAATGCTGCAAATATTGGGGCCAATATATATAAAGGAATTGATACTGATGCCGTTAATGTGGCCAGTAGCTTGTCTATTGGCTTGGCCTCTTTCAGCCTTGTATAAACATTGGAGTCCTGGGTCAATGACACCATTAAGGCGAGTATGTAGCCTCCAATACCTGATAATATACCCAGTAGTATTGTTTTACGGACAGATAGTTTCGTATCTGATAAGTTTTTTATCATCTTATTTTAGTTCTTTCTAACGATAGAAATAAGGCGCGGGGGCAGCGACCTCCGCTAAAAGGCGACGTGGCCTATTCCCCGTCGCCTTGATTGACTTGTTGGAACCTTATCTTTTTATTACCATAATAATCGCAATGACAAGGAGGATTAGGCCGGCGATACTGAACCCCATGTTGATCCAGGAAATCCAATCTGGTACGGCTATGGCTTCCTGTCTTGTGATGTCATAAAACCCGCCTTTGTACTTCTGCCGGCGCTTGGCCAATTCCGTTGCGTAATTATGCATTACCCCCCATGACCAGAAATTGCCAACGGCTGCGACGATAGCAAGAATCATTAGTGCGAGGTGCCCAGTTTTGTAAAATAAGAAGGCAGCGACAGCACTTAACACAACGGAAAGCCATCCCATTTTTATTTCCTTTCTTGTTCCAACGATTATTGAACTGCAGGGTGTAATTTCCTAAAATCCTATACTTGCTAATCAATTTTGTCAAACAAATTTTCATGGTTTTTTAAGATGTTCACGGGACATAAAATCGCTTCTTATTTAAATAATTTCAAATAGTTGGTGTTTTTAAATATTTTAATCAACACTCTTTGGTCCTCTAATAATTTGTTTGAAAGTTAATGTTATATTGCATACCATGAAACCATACAATTCATTATTTTATTGTAAGCGTAATGGGGTTCGGAGAGTCCTTTGCCAATTTCTACGGGTTTATTAAAAACCCTTTTTAAATCATCTTTTAAAATCTGGATTATTTTTAAGTCCACGTTTCCAATGGAGACAAGGAGGATGCTCATCTTAGAATGCTCTTCTTCATCCCCCTGACCTTCCATTTAAGGACGGAAGGTGAGGGAAAGGGTGATTTCTCCTAAAATTTCAGACAATAAAGAATCCCTGTTGTTCTTTGTCATTGTGAAAAGGTTTACGTCTTTCCTCTCTTTCACCTCTGCGATCAGTCCACTTCCTTTCAAGGCAATCGTTGCAATCAAACCTTTTTCAGAATCTAAACCCTCTATTAAGAGTTTTTTAAATTTATCGGAGAGGCATTCCATCTTTCCGATTTCATCGATGATCACAAGGCGGGCTGAAGGATCGGACCACGAGATGGAAGTGAGGAACTCTTCGAAACCTTTGACATCCACCCTGTATCGGCCTACACAGTAAGGGCTTTTGATGTCTTGATGAGAAAGGAGCCCTTTTCTACCCTCAAGGCTGACCAGTTCAAATCCCTTTCGGACTCCCTCTTCTCTGATCTCTGTCGTATAAAAACCGACAGGACAAAGATGCGTTAACTCCTCCGAAAGCTTTTGGATCAGTGTGGTCTTCCCGACGCCCGGAAGTCCGGTGATGAGGATTTTTTTAATATCATTCATTCATTCGACCCATGTCGTTTAAAATTATAATCGAATTACGATGAGGCTACAATCAGATCTAACGGAAAAGGAAATATGTGTTATAATTAATTCTATTTGAGGGCGGCGGTGATGCCAAGAGAAAGTTTACATCGTGATTATGGCCTCCTCACCCGATTTCTCCGGAGAATCTCTCGTCGCTCTCAGCTCCGTGTTACTCTTGAATTCGTCCTCCTTCTTTCCTCCGGTTCTGTCCTGGTTCTTTTAGGGAGCCCTTTCGCCCTGGAGTTGAGGGACACATTCCCTTATCTCCCGTTCATCTACTCCCTTGCAGCCCTCCTTTCTTTGTTCTTCCTCCTCTTGCTGGGTTTATGGCGAATCTTCTCGAGATTATCTATAGGACAAACCGTCAGAGGGTTGGAAGAGAAGTTTCCCCGGTTGAGAGATGACGTAACCAATTCACTCCTTCTCTTTAATGAGATTCAAAAAGGCTCAGGCTCTGGCAGGATTTCCGAAGGGTTGGTGAAAGCCCAACTGAGGAAGACAGCCGAAGAGGTTCAGGAGATTAAATCCTGGCAGATGGTGAGCCTCAAAGGCGCACTCAGACATCTCAGATTGCTGGTGCCTCTTCTTATCACCTTTTCTCTGGTTCTCGCTCTGGATCCTCAATTTCCCGGCCGCTCTCTCGCCCTGATACTCGATCCTCTTTCCCATCTGCCTGTAAGGGAGACTTTCATCTCTGTTGAACCCAGAGGGGGAATTGTACTTCGGGGAACTCAAATAGCGATTAAGGCGAAGGCATCCGGGAATGTCCCGGATGAGATGACCCTCACAATCTGGCCTGAAAATCGTGGACCCGTCCGGCTGCCGATGGAGTTAGAAGGAAACGGAGGTTTCTTCTATAAGATTTCTTCAGCCCAATATACTTTTCAATATCAGGCCCATGGCGGCCATGGCGCCTCTCCAGTTTACAGTATTCGTGTGGTTGACCCCCCTGAAGTGGAAAAAGTGAAGCTCACCCTGATCCCTCCTGACTATACCCATCTTCCCAAGGAGGTCAGACAGGAAGGACATATCGAGGCCTTGAAGGGGACAATGGTAAATCTGGAAGCGCAGACAAATAAGCCCGTGAAGGAGGGGAAGGTCGTCCTGAACCAGGGAAACCAGCTCGCTCTCAATGTGAAAGGAGACCACCTGACGGGAAGCTTGGCAGTCTTCTATCCTGGCACCTACTCCATTCATGTGAAGGATGGGTTGGGGTTCGAGAACCCCAACCCGGCCCAGTACCGAATCCATCTTCTTCCTGATAAATACCCTGAGGCGGAAATCATCAGCCCCGCACAGGATCTTGAGGTCGCGGGCACAGAAGTTACCCCCATCGTTTACACTGCGAGAGACGATTTTGGAATTACAGCGGTAAGATTGAGTTATCAGATGGGAGGCATGGAACGCTTTATTAGCCTGAAGAGCACAAACAGCGGACGTTCTCTGGGCCCCGAAACATTCAAGTGGGATCTGACCGGTCTGGCCCTGACTCCGGGAGACAGGGTGGTCTATCGTCTTGAGGTCTGGGACAACGATTCTGTCTCCGGCCCCAAGGCAGGTTATTCAAGGACTTTAACCCTATACGTCAGGGATGAGAGGGATCGGGCTGCCAAGGAGGTGGAGGAGGCCCAGCGGATTGCAGACGCCCTCCTCGATCTTCTGGCAGATCAGTTGGAAGAGACAAGGGATAAAGATGAGCTATCCCAACAGCTGACAAAAATACTGGAACAGGTTGATAAGAATCTCGAGCGAATGGGAGAGGATAAGATACAACGTTACGATCTGGAGGCGCTCAAACGCAATTTGGCCTTCCTGAATAATAGAATCCATAAAGAACCAAAGGAGACAGTCACCCGGGAGCTGGAGAGATTGGCTCTTCTTGCAGAGGATGTTGCCAAGAAAGCCAGGATGAATGAAGTGGAGGCCCTGGCCCGTGAGATAAGAAACCGGGAGAGACGTCTCATCGATACCCTGCGCGACTTCAAGGGACCTTTGACCCCGGAAGCCCTGAAGGCCATGATGCAAGAACTGGACAAACTGAGACAGCTTCTCCAGACGGTCATGGACGCCTTGAGCAAAATGGCGACCCAACTGCCCGATGAGTTTATCAACAGCCCTGAGCTCAGCGGGATGGATTTTCAGGATCTGTTCAAAGACCTTGACGAGATTCAGAAGAAGCTCATGGCAGGAGACCTGGCAGGCGCGCTTGAGGCGGCTCAGAGGCTGCTGCAGACCCTCTCGGAGATGATGGCCGCCCTGGCAAGAGCGGGAGCACAAGCGAACATGGGCTCCTTCGACAAACTTCAGGCCGAGATGGCCCGCCAGACCAGTGAACTTGGAAAAATACTGGCTGAACAGAGGGAGATCCTCAACGAGACAGAGAGAATCGATAAAGAGGTAAAGATAAGGGTGGAGGAAGAGACCGAAAAGAGGCTTTCTCGTTTCAAGCCCAGATTTAAGGAGATTTTGGAGCACCTCAAACGTACCCATTCACATGAGCAAGGGGAGGCGTGTCTGATAGAGGATTTGGAAGTACTTCTCAGAGAGGGAAAAATTGAAAGTTTTTCCCATATGGCGAAGGATTTGGAAAAAGAACTTTCTGGAAGGGACGAGACACAGAAGCTCATCGAAGAGCTGAGGAAGATGGCAGAGAATCTAAGTCCAGATCCCAGAGAGCTTATGACCCCGAACAATAAGGAGAAGTTCCCTCGTCTCTCTTCGCGGCAGGAGAACATCGAGAAGAGAAGCAGAAATTTGACAGAGAAACTGGAGATGCTTTCCCAACTCTTCCCCGGCATGGATACGGAGATCCTGAACGACCTGAAGGAGGCAACCGACTCCATGGGGAAGGCCTCCGGAAGACTCAAGGGAGAGGATGCTCCGGGTGCCATTCCTCCAGAACAGGAGGCCATCAGAAGTTTGACCAGATCACAGCAGGCGATGCAGCAGATGGCCCAACAGATGGCCCAGCAAATGGCCATGCAGATGCAGAATCGATGGGGTTATCTTTGGGGTTATGATCCCAGGCCCGGATGGTATTATGGCCCGTGGGTTCCTATGCCCACCCTTCCACAGCCTGAATTGAGAAGGCCTCGGGAGAAGGGCTACACAGGCATTGACAGGGAGGAGTTTGATCCGCCTTCAAAAGATACCTATAAGGCACCTCAGATCTTGAGAGAGAAGGTCATGGAATCCCTGAAGGAAGGTATCCCCTCTCCATACAGAAGAGAGGTGGAGAGATACTTCAAAGGTCTAACAGAATGAGACTAATACGAACTCACCTTTTATCATATTGTCATTGCGAGCCCGCTCCGTCCCGGAGGGACGAGAGTCCCTTCGGGAAAGGGCGTGCCGGCACGCCAAAGTACCTGCCTTTGCGGAAAGGCTCTCGCCTGCCAAAGAACTTGTTCGGCGAGCAGGTTGTGCAGACAGACGTTATGGCACGCAGGCGTGGCAATCTCAAGAGTTCCCTCGTTTTGCTCGGGACATTGCTTCGTCATCCAGCGAACCGCAGGACTCCTCGCAATGACAGTCTATTGAATTTATTTGTATTAACATCTGTCATTGTTATCGTTCTTACTGCCTTTATAATCCTACCTTCGATCTCTCATGCAGTCTCACCGGAGGTCATCCAATCCCTGACGGCGAAGATGGAGAGGTGGGATGTGGAGGAGATTTGGTCGGAGGTAAAGGAAGCCCTTGCAAAAGAGCCGAGGGACCCACAGCTTCTTGAGATTGCTTCACAGATCGCATTCCATCGGGGCGACTACCAGGAATCCCTGAAGCTGATGAAATTGGCCATGGAAGTGGGCGGAGAGGATGATACCCGGAGGGGATATGCCCTGCTGACCGAGGAGACGATCAATGTCCTTACCCCCTTTAAGCGATATGAAACCCCCCATTTCGTGATTCTTCTCGATGAGAAGCAGGACGGCATCCTGGTGGATTACCTGACCGATGCCCTGGAGAAGACTTACCAGATCATGGCCCAGCAGTACGGGTTTCAGCCCAAAGAGAAGGTAAGGGTTGAATTATTTCCGGATGCCAAAGCCTTTTACCTCGCCTCCACTCTGTCAGTCCGGGATATTGAGGTCACCGGCGCGGTGGGTTTAGCCAAGTTTAACAAACTACAGTTTCTCTCTCCGAAGGCTTTGGTCTACGGCTACCGCTGGCTGGACGCCATCAGCCATGAATACATGCACTATCTGATCGTGAAGTTGACATCGAACAAGGCCCCCATCTGGTTCCATGAAGGACTGGCAAAGTACGAGGAGACCCGGTGGCGAAATGGTCCTTCTTATCTTTCCCCACTTTATCAGACCCTTCTTTCCCGGGCCTTGACAGATCGAAAGCTCATCCGATTTGAGAAGATGGAACCCTCCCTCATCCAGCTAGAGACCCCGGAAGATGTCCAACTTGCCTACGCCCAGGCCGCATCGGCCATCGAGTTTATCATCGCCAAGGCTGGACAGGAAAGGCTTAGGGAGATCATGAATCGAATGGCCGGTACCGCCACGAGGGGCGCAAGTGAAGCCATTCGGGAAGTTCTAGCGTGAGTTTCCTACTTATTTCTGCCTTGGGGACTGAAAGGTGTTTGCCAG
>JASEIE010000233.1 GCA_030024065.1 Thermodesulfobacteriota bacterium | reverse complement strand
CAAAGATGATAGTTTGAAAGTGTTTGGAGAACTTCGGTACCTGCTTGAACCACATCCATGTGCTGTAACTGAGTCCTTCGATCAAAATAAAATGGAACCCCCTACCATGTATTTCATAGTATATCTCGATATCGTTTACTTTCACTTTAGGCATGGGTCATCACAAAGATAAATTTAGGAGGAAAAGGTTTTCTTAAGTTCCCTCTTGAGCACTTTCCCTGCAGGATTTCGCGGTAATTGAGTGGTTAATTCCACTCCCTTAGGGATTTTATATTTTGCCAGCTTATCCTGACAGAAGTTTAAGATTTCCTCTTGAGTCAAAGTTTCTCCAAACCTCGCGACAACGATGGCCTTTCCTACCTCTCCCCATTTTTCATCTGGAATTCCAATCACAGCCACCTCGGCGATCTTTGGATGACTATAGAGGACATGTTCTACCTCTGCTGGATATACATTCTCTCCTCCGGAGATGAACATATCCTTTTTCCGATCGACGACATAAAGATAACCCTCCTCATCGCATTTCACCAAATCCCCAGTGTGAAACCAGTCTCCTGTGAAGGATTCGACGTTAGCTTCAGGTCGATTCCAGTATCCCTTCATCACATTGGGACCCCGGATGAGTAGCTCTCCCACTTCACCCGCAGGGAGATCACGATCTTCCTCATCTACAACTCGAACCTCGACATGGAAAAGTGGTTTTCCAATCGATCCTGCTTTCCGGAGAGCATCATCCTTCCCGAGGCTAGCGATGCCAGGGGCAGCCTCACTCATTCCGAATCCCTGTTGTAAAAAGAGCCCTTTTTCATAAAAGACCTCGATGAGATGGACTGGCAGCGGAGCCCCTCCACTCATCAGGGATCGGATGGAGCTCAGGTCTGCCTTTTTAAATTGGGGGTGCTGGGTCATAAAGAGGAACATGGCAGGAACCCCAAACATCACCGTGATCCGTTCCTTCTGAATTAATGAGAATGTTATTTCAGGATCGAAGACCTTTTGGATGACCACTGTGCCGCCGGCATGGAGAGTAGGAAGGGTATATAGGCCGATTCCGCCAATATGGAAGAGGGGGAGAACAGTGAGAGCGGTACTTTCGGAGGTGAGGTCGATGCACAGGGACATATTGATGGCATTCCAGAAATTGTTCCCGTGACTTAGAATGGCTCCTTTGGGCACTCCGGTCGTGCCTGCCGTATACATGATGATATGGGGAGTATCCAGATCAATGGGCTTTTGGGGAATGGGTTCAATGGCAGGATGTTTTGAGATGAAGGTTTCATAAAGATGGTCGGGAAAGGTTCTTTCCTTTTCCCCTATCTGAATATAGTGCCTTACATCGATATGAGAACGTAAGGACTCTACCTTCTCTGAAAAATCCTCGCCATAGAAGAGAAAAGTGGCCCCACTATCTTCCAGGATAAATTGAAGTTCCCTTTCCGAGAGGCGGTAGTTTAAGGGGACGAGAATGGCTCCTAATTTGGCAGTGGCAAGGAGAACCTCCACAAACTCAAGGCAGTTATAAGCGAGAATTGCACAGCGATCTCCATAATGAAGGCCCGATTCTTGAAGCGAATTTGAGAGTTGATTAACCTTTTGATTCAAATGGGCATAGGTTACTCGTCTTTCTTTATCTATGATGGCCAGATGATTTGGAGTTAACTCTTTTCTCTTCGTAATCCAATATCCAATTCCATGCATCGGTCCCTCCTATTTATGACCTACCTTCTCCATCAACCACGCCATATTCTCCGCAAATTGGATCATCGTTTGAATCCCTTCCTCATCCTCTTTAGCATTACGAGCGCCTCGAGCACCTGCGACTCCAACATTCCAGTAAGTTGATCCAGGAACAATCATTCCGTTGATAAAAAACCAGAGGAGGAGCTGAGAGAAGGCAAGGTTATGGCCTGCACGACGGGCCACGGTAATGGGTCCTCCAACCTTACGGGAGAAAAACCTTCCCGACCAGAGGGCTACAAATCCAGCTCGATCGAGAAGCGACATTAGTTGAGGAACAACGGAACTGAAATAGACTGGAGAACCAACAATGATGCCATCGGCCTCCTTCATCTTCTTAAATATCTCATCAAAGTCATCCTCTTCTATGGTACATCGGTGTAAGTCCACACAGTCGTAACATCCTGTGCAGGGCTTAATCGTCTTTCCACGGAGGGTGATCAATTCCGTTTCGATCTCTCTAAGTTGAAGGGTTTCCAGGGCTTTCTTCACATAAAACTCTGTATTACTATTTTCCCGAAAACTTCCTGCAATCCCTATGGCTTTCATCTCTTTGTTTTCCCCTCTTTGAATTTTACCATCGCAGGGTTGTTTTCAGACGACCATCCCTGAGTTGTTCTTGAATCAATTTTCGAAAATAGTCATGGGTAAAACATTTTCCAAACTCTTCGGTTTCCACTTTTAATCCCTGATCAAAGGGAAGATATTGGGACGCATATACCGCTTTTTTAGCAGAAGATAATGCATGCTGAGGAATTGTAAATATTTTCCTGAGAATTTCTTCGGCCTTTTTTTCCAGCTCTTCATGTTCAGCTAAATAATGGACCAATCCCATTTCAAAGGCCTCCTCGCCGCTGTAGAGGTGACCACTCAAAATTATCTCAAGGGCCTTCCCTACCCCCACCAATCGAGAGAGTCGCTGGGTGCCTCCACCTCCCGGAATGATACCTACCTTAACCTCTGGCAAACCGATCCGAGCCCGTTTGCTGGCAATTCGAAAGTCGCAGGTCAGGGCAAATTCGTATCCCCCGCCGAAACAGAGGCCATTGATGGCCGCTACCATCAGCAGTGGACTGGCCTCCATCCGGTTAAACAAATTTTGAATCGTTATGGAAAACACTCTGGCCTCCGGAGGAGAGAATAAATGCATCTCCACGCCATCAGCACCACCGATAAAATAAGTTTCTCCAGCCCCCCTATAAACGATTGCCCTTATACCGGACTTTTCCGTTCCTTCTAAATGGTTGGTTAATTCTATTAACAGCTCTGAATTAAGGGAATTCCGATCCTCCGAACGGTTGATCTGAACCCAACATATATCCTCAGTCTGATGAATGATTAAATTAGGAAAATCGTTTGGCATGGATCATTCCTCCTTCTATAAGTCTTTTCTTTTTTGATTAAATGACAAAACCTCCATTCGGGCTGAAGACCTGCCCGGTGAAAAAGTCAGCCTCAGGGCTGGCAAGAAAAGCGACTAAACTTGCAATTTCTTCTACCGTGCCAAACCTTTTGAGAGGAGTGTTTTTTAAAATGAATTCTTTAAAGTGATTTTCAATTTTGTCGAGCATTGGGGTTTCAATATAGCCCGGTGCAATGGCGTTGACACGAATATTGTAACGAGCCACTTCCCTGGCGAGGGTTCGAGTCAGTTGAATGATGGCTCCCTTGGCCACGCTATAATGGAGCGCTCCGGGGGTAGGGGTGAGGCCAGCCACCGAACTGAAATTGATGATTCGACCGCTATGTTGTTCTTTCATCCAACGAACAGCCTCTCTACAACAATAGAAGGTTCCGTCCAGATTGATGGAGATCATTCGCTTCCATTGCTCATCGGTCATCTCTTCGATAAAGATGGTCTGATCGAGAATGGCAGCTGCATTGACCAGAAGATCCAATCTTTCGGTTTGTTCCCGCAGTTGCCTAAAAAGATCTTCCACCATGATACTATTGGAGATATCCACCCGAAAGGCTTTACACTTTCCACCCCTTTGGGTAATGTCATTTGCTACCCCTTGGGCTTGGATAATATTAATGTCGGCGATATAGATGGAGATTTCAGATTGGGAGAGTTTTTGGGCAATCGCTTTTCCCATACCCGAGGCCCCGCCGGTAATCAGTGCTGTTTTGGTCTCTTTTGTTTGCATCAGTTTCAACCCTGCTGAAGTTAAAGATCTCGGAATTTGTGATAAGCCTTCTCAGACATCTCTGTCGGGAAAATAATGACCCGGTCTGAAAAGATCTGATCGATAACTCCCTGAGCAACCCGCCCCGGGGTATCCATTTTTGAACGGAACTGCTCAATTATCCCCGACATTTTAAGTGTTCCCACTGAAGCTTCAAAAAATTCTGTCGATGTGAGGTAAGGACAGACCACATTGACTTTAATTCCTGTTCCTTGAAGATCTTTGGCTAACCCCCTTGTAAAGCCAATGACTGCATGTTTGGCTGATATGTAAGGGGTGACTTTATTTGAGTGAGCAACCAGTCCGCCGATAGAACTGATATTGGTGATGACACCTTCCCCTTGCCTTTTCATGATGGGTAAAACAATCTGGGTAAGGAATATGGCGCCAAAGACATTGACTTCGAACAGATTTCTAATCTCCCTTTCACTGTTATCTTCAAGCTCTCCGTACATGCCGATGCCAGCATTGTTGATGAGAATGTCGATTCTACCCCATTTTTTTAATGTCTGATCTACCAGATCTTTACGATCTTCGGCATGGGTCACATCGCATTTTACACATAAGCTCTCACTCTCGCAATCAAGAGTTACTTCTTGAAGTTTCTCCAAACGACGAGCAGCCAGTGAGACCCGAGCTTCTCTTTGTGAGAAGGCCCTGACGAGGGCAGCACCAATCCCTGAACTCGCCCCGGTGACGAGGACAACCTTATTTTTTAAGGATTTTGAGGCTCCCATTTTTTAATCGGATGACATTTGGAGACCAAAGAAGATGAACTCCATGATGTCGTAAAGAATTTTAGGAGGAACCCTCGCCCTGGATGAAGGATTCCAGATGATCCAGTGAAGGGCGACAAAATGAACCAGCCCCATGATGGAATAGGCCATCAATTCATGGTCGAGTTTCCTGATCTGACCTGCCTCGATCCCCTTCCTTAGGCCTCGGATATAACCCTCGGCAATTTTCTGATAATACCATTTGCCCACTTCCGCGTTAACCATCTCTGTTTCTGGAATTAAACGATAAATGGCTTGATGTTCCCGAGCAAATTCAAAAAATATTAAGATACCAACCCTTTCCACCTCACGACGATCTCTAAAGGAAGCGACTGATATCTGGATTTCTTTTCTCAGAGGCATAGAATCCCTTCTCCTTAAAAAGGGTGTGGGCATGGTTCAGAAGGGGAGTTCGGGTATGTTTACCTTTTGGTGTGGGGGGCAGTCTAATCTCTTTGTGCACATCCAGTTGCAAATCCATCATATTTGAGAACCCAGCACGAACCAACAATGGCCCCAGTTTAGGGCATGAAAAAATCATAAGCCAAGATAAGATTTCCTCACATGTTCATTATGCGCTAAAACTTCGGCATCGTTTTCTAAAACAATTCTCCCATTCTCGATTACATATCCCTTATCAACTGCTTTTAAACTCTGGCGAACGTTTTGTTCTGCCAATAGAATGGAGACCCTTTCTTTGATCTCTTTCAGCCTATGGAAAAGGTGGGATACTAAGGAAGGCTGCAATCCCGTAGATGGTTCATCCAATATGAGGAGTTTTGGAGCCGCCATGAGGGCACGCCCAATTGCCAGCATCCGTTGTTCTCCCCCGCTCAAAGTCCCGGCAAGCTGATTTAACCGCTCCCTTAGAACAGGGAATAACTCAAAAACGAACTCCATTGTCTCGTTCATTTTTTCTCTCGCTCCAGGAACGTAAGAGGCCCCGGATTCCAAGTTCCCCCGGACAGACATGAGGGGGAAAAGTTCTCTGCTTTGAGGAACTAAAGCGATACCCTGGCGAATTATCTGGTATGTTTCAAAAGGAAGTAGAGATTTGTCCTCGAAAGTGATCTCCCCACTTGCTGGTTTGGCTAATCCTATAATAGCATTTATTAATGTGGTCTTTCCGGCTCCATTCGGTCCAAACAAACCCACCGATTCCTTTCCCACCTTTATCGATAGATCCCTGAGTACATGTAGTTTCCCGTAGTAATTATTTATTTCTTTGACTACAAGCACTATTCCTCCTCACCTAAGTAAGCACTTATTACTCTCGGATTGTTAGATACTTCTTCATACGGGCCTTCTGCTATCTTTTCTCCCCTGTCGAGAACTATGACCCTCTCGGTTAGTTCCCTTATTACACTCATTACATGTTCAATGACACAGATGGATATGCCTTGGGCACGAATTTTTCGTACCGATTCGATCACCTCCTTGGTTTCGTCTATATTCAAGCCCGCCATAACCTCATCTAAGAACAAACACTTGGGTTGTATAGCCAGAGCACGGGCTATCTCCATTTTCTTAATTTCTAATACGGTAAGTTTTGCTATATCCCTTTCAATTTGTGTAAGACCTAAAAATTCACATATCTCTCGTGCTTCTTTCCGAGCTTCCTTTTGACTATTTCCCTGTCCAAAAAGGGATCCCAACATAACATTTTGCAATAAACTAAGGCCTTGAAGGGGACGTACAATCTGAAAAGTTCTTCCAATGCCAAG
>JASEIE010000232.1 GCA_030024065.1 Thermodesulfobacteriota bacterium | reverse complement strand
GCCCAATTTTGTTTCGAATTTCGGGTATTGAAATTTATTTGGAATTTGATGCCTGGAGTTTGGTGCTTTAATTCTTTATCTTTTGTTTTGCATACTCGATGTCTCCTGCAACCACTCTTCTCCGTTTCCCATTCTCCATTCTCAATATGAGAGCACCATCTGAATCGACATCAACCGCAATGCCTGAAATGGTCTCGCCAAAAGAGGTCACCTTGACCCGCCTCCCCCTGATATGAGCCCGATCTCTCCAGGCCTTCAGGATAACCGCCCCGCCTTCTTTCAAGAATTTCGAATACCACGCTTCCAATGCCAGCAAAATGGATTGGAGAAAAGCCTTTCTCGAAATCGACTGCCCCATCTCTTGCTTCATCGAAGTGGCAACTGAACGGATCTCCTGAGGGAATATCTTCTTGTCAAGATTGAGATTAACACCAATGCCCAGGATGACGAAGTGGATGCGATCCATCTCCGACTGGATCTCGTTGAGAAGTCCCGCCACTTTCCGGCCTTTCAGAAGAATATCATTGGGCCACTTGATCAACGGTTGAAGCCCTGTAAATTTCTGAATGGCCTCGGCTGTTGCCACGGCAGCCATTAAGGTGATGAGCGTAGCCTGATGCGGAGGAATTTGTGGCCGGAGGATAACAGAAAGATAGAGATTCAAAAACGGAGGGGAGAACCAATGCCTTTCCAACCTCCCTCTCCCTTTCTCCTGCGATTCCGCAATGACGATTTCTCCTTCCCTGGCGCCGTTGACGGCCAGTTGGTAGGCCGTTGAGTTCGTTGAATCGAGAGTATCAAAATAGTGGATCACCTTCCCCATCCATTTTGTTTTCAGGGAAGGCTTCACTTCAGCGGGAGTGAGACGATCCGGGGATTGGATTAACCGGTATCCTGATCTGGTCGATGCCTCGATCTCGTATCCAAGGGATCTCAAATGCCTGATCTTCTTCCAGACAGCGGTCCGGCTCACTTTCAACCGGCGGCTCACTTCTTCCCCTGAAAGAAACGCGGAAGGATGTGTCTTGAGAAGTTTGAGAATCTCTTCATCCATCATAGGCATCTTTTGGTGAAAATTACCTTTGGGTTAGGGCTGGGAAGCCCGCTTTGCACCATATTAGGTTCAGGGCCCGTTTGGATTGATAGTCAAACGGTTATGGGTGACGACGCTCGTATCGAAGCAAGAGGCTTGAAATTAGAAGCTCGAATATCCAGTATCATCAGACGAGCCTCGATACGAGCTTCGACAACAACAAACGTTGGTTCTCTTAAGAGTTATTTGGCGCAAGACGTAATCCCTTAACGAAACGGGCATTTTCACTCTTGCCCTTCGACCAAAATCCTTTATTTTCTATGAAATCATCTTATCATATCGAGAGAATTGCATGGAGAAGGTCCCCCGCCCCTGGGTCAGGGATCTTAAATCCGTGGAGTAACCGAACATTCGGGTCAAAGGGGAGATGGCATTAATCAGGGTAATCTTTCCCTTCGGAGTAATCGCCTCCACGGAACTCTTTCTCGCCTTCAAATCGCCCACCACCTCTCCCATGAACTCTTCCGGAACGATGATGTTCACCTCCATCATCGGTTCCATTAAGACGGGTTGGGCTTTTCGGCAACCCTCCCTCAGGGCATTGGAGGAAGCGATCTTCAGGGCGAGAGGGGAGGGGTGGCCTGGATCCGCATTAGCTTTCAACAGCCTGACACGAAGATCGGTTAAAGGGTAACCCATGATCACCCCGACGGTTGACCCTTCTCTGGCCCCTTCTTCAATGGAGAGAAGGCATTCTACCGGCAAGGTTCCTTCAGGGACTTCAGAAATAAATTCGATTCCCTTTCCCCTGCCATTCGGCGAAATGTGTAAGAAGACCTCTCCAAAATGCCTGATCTCTTCTGTCTCTTTGAAAAACTTGAATGAAGCCTCCGCCTCTTTCTCCACGGTTTCCCGGTAGACCACCTGAGGTCTTCCCACGTTCACTTCGAGATGGTATTCCATAAGGAGACGATTGACCAGGACATCGAGATGCAGCTCTCCCATCCCGGAGATGATGGTCTGACCCGTATCTTCATCAAACTTAACCTGGAAGGTAGGGTCTTCATCGCTCAACTTCTCTAGCGACTGGGTGAGTTTTTCCTGATCCCGGTTTGTCTTGGCTTCCACGGCAACGGACATCACCGGTTTATAGAAATCGATTGGCTCGAGGAGGATGGGATGTCCTCTCTCACAGAGCGTATCCCCGGTAGTTGTCTCCTTCAATCCCATGATCGCCACAATCTCTCCTGTCTTCGCCTCTTCCACTCTGTTGCGCTGGTTTGCATGCATCTGGAAGATTCTCGATATCTTCTCGTTCTTCTTCAACCGGGGGTTATAAACATCCATCCCCACTTTGAGCCCACCTGAGTAAATCCGGATATAGACTAACTTCCTCCCTTCATCCATCATCACCTTAAAGGCTAAGGCGGTGAAGGATTCTTCATCCTTTTGAATCCTCGTCTCTCTTTCTCCTGTGGTGGGATTTTTCCCCTCTACAGGAGGGATGTCCAGCGGAGAAGGAAGGTAGTCCATGATGGCATTGATGAGGGGTTGGATTCCCTGATTCCTCAATGCGGCTCCGCAAAGAACAGGAACAGCCTTCATCGAGATGGTTGCCTTTCTCAGAGCCGCTTTTATCTCAGACTCAGAAATCTCCTCTCCATTGAGATACTTCTCCATTAAATCGTCGTCCAGTTCAGCAAGGGATTCGATCAATCGATTGCGATAGAGGATAGCCTCCTCTTCAAAATCTTTGGGAAGGGTGATCTCCTTAAATTCAGTACCCAGACTGTGCTCATCCCAGACAACGCCTTTTAATCGGATGAGATCGATCACTCCGATAAACCGGTCTTCCATGCCAATGGGAATCTGTATGATCAGTGGGTTGGTTCCCAGGCGGTCGACCATCATCCTGACGGCCCCCAAAAAATCGGCTCCGATTCGATCCATCTTATTGACGAAGGCCATTTTGGGAACACGGTACTTGTCCGCCTGATGCCACACGGTCTCCGACTGGGGTTCGACCCCTTCAACAGCGCTGAAGATGGCGATGGTTCCATCCAGTACCCGCAGCGACCGTTCCACCTCCATGGTAAAGTCCACATGGCCTGGTGTATCGATGATATGAATGGTGTTTCCTTTCCATTCCGCTGTCGTCACCGCTGAAGTGATGGTGATCCCCCTCTCCTGTTCCTGGGGCATCCAGTCCATGACAGTGGTCCCCTCATCGACTTCACCCATCCGGTGGATCTTCTTTGTGTAGAAAAGGACCCTTTCGGTGACAGTCGTCTTTCCTGCATCGATGTGGGCCATAAACCCTATATTTCTTGTTCTGGCGAGCCGTTTTTCTCCAGCCATCCTTTTC
Source organism: Thermodesulfobacteriota bacterium (assembly GCA_030024065.1). The sequence goes on along the minus strand of JASEIE010000232.1, from coordinate 3,029 downwards.
CCAATATCTGAAAAAATATATATCTCCGCAATATTAAAGGGATTTTTACAAAATGTCAAATGTCCCTTGACAATTTTGAACGGATATGTTTTAAAATATCAATCAAAAGGATGACTTATGAGAAGTCTATTGATCGGCGCTTACTTTTACTTCTATTTTAGAAAGAGTCACCCATAGGGTTCATCCCGATAATGGGGTGGAAAGCCATGGGTGACCTTGCAGGCCCCATGGTTTTTTGATTTTAAAAGCCATGGGGGCAACCTCATGGCTTTTTTATTTTTTGGGATGAAAGATATCGGAAAGGAGCAGGTAACATGGCGATTTCAAAGAAGGTGAAAAACGCATTGGAAGGGGCCTCCTGGGTAAGGAGGATGTTTGAGGAAGGTGAGGCGCTCAAACGAATCTACGGTGAAGAAAACGTCTTCGATTTCTCCCTTGGAAACCCCAATCTCGAACCTCCAGCCTCCTTCAAGAAGGCTCTCAAAACTCTTGCCGATCACCCGATCTCGGGGATGCATCGTTACATGCCCAACAGTGGCTACTCCGAGACACGAAAGGCAATCGCTCAATATATTGCAGAAGAATCTGGCCTTCCTTTTGAGGAGAAACATATCGTGATGACCGTAGGGGCAGCGGGAGGGCTCAATGTCGTCTTCAAAGCGCTCCTGGATGAGGGGGATGAGGTGATCGTCCCTTCCCCTTATTTCATGGAATTCAAATTTTATATTGAGAACTGTGGGGGCGAGATTCGCCTAGTTGAGACCAACGAAGATTTCTCCTTAAACCTGAAGGCTATTGAAGAGGCGATCGGGAAGAGGACCAGGGTGATCCTGATCAACTCCCCCAATAATCCGACTGGCGCTGTTTATGGAAAAGAACCTCTCAAACAGTTAGGGGATTTGTTAAAGAGAAAAACAGAAGAATTGGGCAGAACCCTCCACCTCATCACCGACGAAGCCTACCGGCGGATCGTTTTCGATCAGATCAAGCTTCCCATCCCTTTTCTATATTATCCCCATACCATCCGGGTTACCTCTCACTCCAAGGACCTCTCCCTTCCCGGAGAGAGGATTGGTTATATCGCCGTCAGCCCCCTCTGCGAGGATGTGGATGAGTTAATTGCTGCTATCGTCTTTGCTAACCGGATTCTCGGTTTCGTCAATGCACCCGCATTGATGCAGAGGCTGGTCGCCCCTCTACAGAAGAATTCGATCAATATCAGGGAGTATGAGGAAAAAAGGGACCTCTTTTACAATGCCTTGAAAACCTATGGCTACGATATCGTCAGACCCCAGGGAGCCTTCTACCTCTTTCCGAAAGCTCCCGTTGATGATGATGTCGCCTTTGTCAAGGAGCTTCAATCAAAACGCATTTTGACTGTCCCGGGAAGGGGATTCGGGAAACCGGGTTACTTCAGAATTGCCTATGCCGTTGACAAGAAGACCATCGAGGGAGCCCTTTCAGGGTTTAAAGAAATCGCTGAGAAATACGGAATGGGAAGAAGATAGAGCCATACTCAATGCTCAATGGTCAATTTTCAATTGTCAATGAACCATTGCAAATTTCCACTTCCCATTTTACCCCGTTAGAAATAATGCCCCGCTGCTCCCTCCGGGCCAGAGGCCCTCTGGGCCGGTGGCTGCAGCAGGGTTACATTTCAGATTAATTCCGGCGGGGTTTAATGCCCCGCTGGAATTTCTAACGGGGTTTCCATTTCTTATTTAAAAAGGGGGATCGCATGAAGAGGTTCTTACATTCTCCTCTTATGATTATTCTGTTTCTAGGGCTCTTCTTTCTCCTCTCAGGCTGTGTGGTCGGACGCTACTATGAAGGCCCGCAAATCTCCCCTGACAAAATCAGGGAGATCAAACCGGGCGTGACCACAAAAGAGGAGATCATCAGCTGGTTCGGACCTCCCCAAAATTATATCAGCCCCACTGTCTTCAACGAAATCCTTCGAGAAATGGATGTCACCAGGGAGCCTCTCACAAACTATCCTTTTGCCAACATCCTTTCCTACCAGTATAACCGGGGAAACATCCGGGCCATTGTCCTGGTACTATTCAATTTTGTCGAAGCCAAGGTGAAATCAGATCATCTGGTCATCTTCCTCGATGAGAAGGACAGGGTGAAATACTATGGGTTCCATAAAGGAACAGAAGAACTTCGTTAAGATTTTATTTTTACTTTCTTCTCTGGCGATTCTGCTATGGGGTTGCAGTATCGGAAGGGTTTATATCGGGTCTGAGATAAAGCATGATCCAAAAGAGAAGGTCAGAATAGGCTCTACCACCAAGGGTGAAATCCTTGAGATTTTTGGGCCACCTGACCGAATTCAGAAACAGTATGACGGAGACATCTTCGTCTATGCCTATCTTCGGAAAAATTCCTCTAAGTTCACGATTGAGGAGTCCTACATCACCAATCTCACCCTCTTCCAGTACACCCGCATTCAACAGAAAAAGGACTCCCTTGTCATCCTCTTCGACAAGGACGGTGTGGTGAAGAATTACGGCTTCCAAAAAGGCACTCCCGAACTGACCACCTTTTAAGTTCCCCCTTATTTAAAGATTACTCATAGGCCTCCCTTCCACCCTCTATCGGAAATCTTCTTGTAAATTTAAGTTGGGCATGCTATCATTTTGATATCAAACGGAGGTGCTCCAATGGCAAACGTTCTAATAAGAAATATCCCTGATGAAGTCCTCAATAGGTTTAAAAATATGGCGAGGAGTCATAATAGGTCGCTTCAACAGGAACTCAAATCGGTTCTTGAAAAAACAGTAAACCAATCCTCTTCCGACATTTCCCAGAGAGCCTCAGAACTCAGAAAAAAACTTAGAAAGAAAGCCATCCGTTTCACCGACAGCGCTAAGCTGCTCAGGGAGGACAGGTCTCGGTGAACCTGGTCATTGATTCAAGTGTCCTGATCAAGTTCTATGTGCCCGAAATCCTTTCAGATAAAGCGGAGCTATTATATAGCCTTGCATAAATAAAGCGACATATAGTATCATGGTATCTGAGGGGGA
>JASEIE010000231.1:6181-6447 GCA_030024065.1 Thermodesulfobacteriota bacterium | reverse complement strand
ATGGAGCGTCCCCTTCTTTCTCCCCAGGAGATGGCCGATCTGGTTGCCCACCTCTTCTCCACACGGTACTTTGATGAACCAGGAGATCCCAACAGGGGAAAAACCACTTTCAGCAAAAAACAGTGCCATCTCTGCCACAGGAAAGGAAAGAAACCCGATCTCTCTTCCCTGAGGAACCAGATCTCTCCCATTTTTATGGCCCAAACGATGTGGAATCACGGACCTGAGATGATGGAAAGGATGAGAAAGGAAAAAGTCTCCTGGCA
>JASEIE010000231.1:0-6171 GCA_030024065.1 Thermodesulfobacteriota bacterium | reverse complement strand
CCTGGCAGAAAATCGATGGCCAGGAGATGGTGGACCTGATGGAATACCTGAATAGGGGAATGCCCTAAACGCATTGTAGATTGCAGATTGAAAAAATCTTAAACCTGAAATTAAAGTCTTTGAGGAGTTTGAGATGGTTTCCGCAGAATGGTTAAAGAAGGCCGAACTCTTTGAGTCGTTGGACCAGTCTCAATTAGATGTTTTATTTTCCCATTCCCTTCTGAAATCTTATCCAAAAGGAGAAACAATCTTCGGTCAGGGGGAGGAGGCGAACCATCTTTATCTTCTGATCGAAGGTTCGGTCGACCTCACCGTAAAGGCACAGGAACAGGTTAATTTCATGACCTCCAGAATTGAAAAAGAGGGCGCGGTCTTTGGAACCGGATCTCTCATGGAGCCTTTTCGTTACAATGTGACCGCCGTATGCTTAAAACCGACAAAGATACTAACCATTGAGGCCGACCATATGAAGAGGATGATGGAAGATGATCCAAAGATGGGAATGGAGATCATGAAGAAGCTGGCCACCATCTATTTCAACCGCCTCAATCAGTTGCGTTCAGGCGTCTCCAACCTTTTAAACATCTTTAAGATTAAGGTGCCATGAGACAGGCCGTTTCCAATCGTTTTCGGATCCGGATCCCGGACCATCGCTGGTTCGAAGAAAACATCGGCTGTGAAAATGCCTGTCCGGTCAATACCCGCGCTCCCCAGTATATCTCAGCCATCGCCCATGAAGATGATGACCGCGCCTTCGAAATCAATCGAGAGGATAACCTCTTCCCCGCCATTTTAGGCCGGATCTGTGTCCATCCCTGTGAGGAGAAGTGTCGAAGAGGTCTTCTCATCGATCAACCCATCTCCATCTGCTCATTAAAGAGGGCCTCTGCTGATCAGAAAACTTTTTTTCCTCAACACGAAAAGGCTATAAGAAAAAGAGACAAAAAGATCGCCATCATCGGTGCCGGACCGTCCGGACTCTCCGCGGCCAACGATCTCGCAAAAATGGGCTATTCCGTTACGATTTACGAGACTTTTTCAATTCCCGGGGGGATGCTCAATGTTGGTATCCCTCCTTACCGACTTCCCCGGGAAGTGGTGAGCCAGGCGATTGATGAGGTGAGGCGAGTGGGAGTGGAGATCCTCGCCGGGACCCCCATTGGAAAAGAATTAAATCTGGAAAAATTGAGAGAAAAGTATGACGCCGTCTATATTGCCGCGGGTGCCCATAAGGCTGAAAAATTGAACATTCCAGGTGAGGATCTTCAAGGTGTGATTCACGGTGTGACCTTTATGCAAATGCTGAATCTGGGGGAAAGGTTGAAGATCGGCCAAAGAGTGGCGGTGGTGGGGGGAGGAAACACAGCCATGGATGCGGCCCGTTCCTCCTTACGATTGGGGGCGGAGGAAGTTCTCATCCTCTACCGGAGATCGAGAGAAGAAATGCCGGTGGACCTGAGAGAACTGGAGCAGGTGGAGGAGGAGGGGATCAAGGTTCATTACCTTACGCAACCGATACAGACCCTCTCCCGAGATGGAATAACAGTTTCTGGGGTTCGATGTATTCGAAACCGATTGGGTGACCCTGAGAAGGATGGCCGCAGAAGGCCCATCCCCATTGATGGATCTGAATTTGATATCAACATCGATCTCTTGATTCCTGCAGTGAGTCAATCCCCTGATATCTCTTTCCTTCCCGAAGAGATTGGCTTCGAAATATCCCGATGGGACCGTCTGGCTGTCAATCCGGAAACCTTTGAGACGAATGTCAAAGGCATCTTTGCCGGTGGAGACTTTGTCACGGGCCCGAGGGATGTGATCAGAGTGATTGCGGATGGAAGGAGGGCGGCCCTCTCCATTCACTCCTATCTAAGTGACGAACCCTTCGAAAAGAAGCCTGGTTATTTTACCCCTGTCTCCGAAGTGAAAATCGATCCCAATCTGGAAAAGATAGCCCGGCAGAGAATAGATACCCTTCCTCTGGAGGAACGAAAATCTTTTGAAAAAGAAGTGGAATTGGGATTTCGAAAGGATAGAGCGATCGAAGAAGCCAAGCGCTGTCTCCAATGCCACCTCTTTACAATATTTGACCGAACCAAATGTATTCTCTGTGGTGGCTGCGTCGATATCTGTCCAAAATCTTGCTTCCGAATGGCAAGGTTTGATGAGATCGAAGGAAATGAAAGGCTTTCCACGTTAGTTAAATCTCTATATGGAGTAACCTTAGAAGAGGCGGAGAGACTCAATTTAGCCACTGCTATGATCAAAGATGAATCTCGGTGCATCCAGTGTGGCCTCTGCGCCAAACGATGCCCCACGGGTGCGATTACGATGGAGGAGTATCACAGGGGATCCACCCTTTTTAGAGAGGAAGGAAGATGAAAACGGGAATCTTGCAACGGATTTTAGAATCAACAATATGGCGCTCCATCTTCAGAACAGGGATACCAGATACGGACCTGAAACGATCCATGCTGATGTTTAACAACTTCTTCCTTCATATCTTTCCCGTGAAGATGAAACGCCATGGCCTTAGTTTCTGTTATACTTTTTGTCTCGGGGGGATCTCTTTTCTCCTCTTTATCATTCTCTGTGTCACGGGTATCCTTCTGATGTTCCTTTATACCCCTTCCATCGAAAGGGCCTACTTCGATATGCAGGCTTTGGCCCTCGTTTTCAACGGGAAGATTTTAAGGAATCTCCATCGGTGGGCTGCGCACGGAATGGTCGTTACGGTCTTTCTCCATATGGTCAGAGTTTTTTACACCCATTCCTACCGTCCCCCCAGGGAGTTTAATTGGGTGATTGGGATTTGGCTTTTCATCTTAACCCTTGCCCTCAGTTATACAGGGTATCTCCTCCCCTGGGATCAATTGGCTTACTGGGGAATTACTGTGGGAACGACTATCATGAGTTATACCCCCTTCTTAGGAAAACATATCCGTTACTTCATACTGGGGGCAGATGAAGTGGGCCATGAGGCACTGCTTCGTTTCTATGTGCTCCATTGTGCGGTCATCCCATTTGTGGCTTTAGTGCTCATGGCCGTACATTTCTGGAGGGTAAGAAAGGACGGAGGGATCTCAGAACCCCTCTGATGTATAAAATGCGGATTGCAGATTGCGGAATTCCCCTCACCTCGCCCTCTCCCCTGGGGGGTGAGGGGGCGAAATCCGAAATTGATAGGAGGTCGAAATTTAATGGATAATGATAAAGGTCCGATCTTCGTTAAAGATCCGAACAAGACTTATGGTTTGATGGAAATCGTGGATGGAACTTCATCTATGGTGGAGAAGGCTCCTGAGGATACAGTTGATACTTTTCCTCATTATATCATTCTCCTAACCATCTGCTCCTTGGCGGTGACCTTAGTCCTGTTCCTCATCTCTCTCTTTTTCGACGCTCCGCTCGAAGATCTTGCCAACCCCTTTATTACCCCAAACCCTGGGAAGGCCCCTTGGTATTTTACAGGGATTCAGGAGTTGATCCATTATACAACCAAACCCGTGATCCCTGCCATCATTATCCCCATGCTCATTATCATCTGGCTTTTTCTGGTCCCTTATATTGATAGAAAACCAAAGACCCGTTTAGGTCACCTATTAAACCAAATCTTTATCGGTGGTGAAAAAAGAAGAATACTCATTATCCTCTTTACAGCCTTTATCTTTGGAGCACTTATCTCCACAGTGATCGGCTCTTTATTTCGAGGAGAAAACTGGAGCTTTGTCTTGCCATGGAAATGATTTAGTTTATACCTTCCCTCTTGACGGGGGAAGGCGAGGATGGGGGTGAAAAGAGAACGAAATGGACACAACGAGTCAAAGTGATAAAAAATTTATTTCCCGTAGAAAATTAATTGGCTATGCTTGGATTGGGGCAGCAGCTGTTGTGGCCGGAGAATTGGTCGTCGGCACCTTTGCCTTTCTCTGGCCGAGACGGAAAGGAGGGAAAGGGGAAAAGGTCTTCATCGCCGGGAAGGTGAACGACTTTAAAGCGGGCGAGGTTATCTATTTTCGTAAAGAAAAGACATTCATCCAGAGATCCGAAATGGGGTTTTTAGCCTTCTCTGCAGTCTGCCCTCATCTTGCCTGTATCGTCAATTGGAACGAAATGCTGAAAAAGTTTGAATGTCCCTGTCATGGTGCGAAATTCAATCCAAATGGAGAGGTACTTGAAGGCCCTCCCCCACGCCCTTTAGATCTTTACAAACTCCAAATCGTCGAAGAAAAACTGGTGATCGATACGGCCGGTCTGATCGAAAGGAAAAAGTTCGAACCTTCTCAGGTCGTTAAGGGGTAAAAGGATACGATGGAAAAGAAGATCTCCTTGGCCATGATGTTAACAGTCGCCATTGCCTCATTCCTGACCGTCTACTGGTTACTCGAACCCCGTCGTGTAAAAGTGGAGACCGAGGGAATGAACGCCCAGGCCGCCCAAAAAGGGAAACCCCTTTACCTCACTCATTGTGCTCGTTGCCATGGAGAGACGGGTGGTCCTCAGAAAAGGGTTAAGGCCATCAATTCTAAAAAATATCTTGAGGCCGTGGAGGATACCCTCCTTTATAAAATTATCGAAAGAGGAATTCCTCGTACCGGAATGGTCGCTCTCGGTGATCAAGAGGGTGGACCATTAAATCGGGAACAGATCCATCAGTTGGTGGTATTTATTCGGAGTTGGGAGAAGACAGCTCCGCTTTTGCCTGACGAACCCTCTCTTAAAGAGAGAGCTTTCTTTATTCAGGAGGAAGCCACTTATACCGGTTCTGAATCCTGCATCGGGTGCCACCAAAGTCTGGACAAGAAGCATATCGATGCCTGGAGAAATTCATCGATGACAAAGAATGCCTTTTCCCGAATCCGTGGAGAGAAGGACAAAAGCAGATGCACCCCCTGCCATGCCACCGGATATGACCCGGAAAAGAGAACATACAAAGAGGAGAATGTAGGTTGTGAAGCCTGCCATGGCCCGGGCGAAAAGTATCAGGATATGATGATGGGAAAGGATGCCCTGGAAGGGGGAAAGATCGCACGGGAGAATGGCCTGAAATCCTGTACCCGTTGCCATAAGGCCCATATTCCAAAAGAGAAACATATCGCACTGGCAAGAGAAGGGTTGCTTGCCTATCCATAAAAATTTCAAAAACCTCCTGGATTTTTTTACAATGTTGTGTTAATTTGATAACAATTAAAAAGGGGGGGAACCGGTCGCTCCGGTTTGCTCCCTTTTTTATTTTCGGATAGGAGGGAGGTAAAATAGGGGGAAAACCTCTATAATCTTAAGACATTAAAGAAAGGAGGAAAAAAGATGTTTAAAAAATTCTTTGGATTGAAATGGCTGCTGGTTCTCTCCATTTTAACCTTCATTCCAACATTATCAATGGCTCAAGCCAACTATGTCGGTTCTGGGAAATGCGCTTCCTGTCATAAAGCCATCTACGAGACCTGGAAGGATACGCTTCACAACAAGTCTCAGCAGATACTCGGTCCGGACAATGATTCCGTCGTAGTGGATTGGAAGGGCACTGTCAAACTGAAAGCGGGAAAAATTCCTGAAGTCTCAGTAAAGTTGACTCGAGGGGCTGATAAAGCCTATCAGGTCACACTGGTTGACGCCAAAGACCCTTCAAAAGAATTGACTTATACAGCGGTGAGGACCTACGGGGGGTGGGGATGGAAACAGCGCTATCAGGCCAAGATCGGAAATCACCATTACATCCTCCCCATTCAATGGAACCAGGCGACCTCCCGATGGGTGCCTTATAATCTCCAGTTCTGGTATAACGAAGATGGAAGCCTCAAACACCCTTCAATGGACAAATCCTTTGAGATGAGTTGTGCCGGTTGCCACAACACAAGACTGGAATTGAAGAAAGTGGACAAAGGGTATGAGGCGACCTATTCGGAACTGAACACGGGTTGTGAAAAATGTCATGGCCCTGGCTCTGACCATATCAAATCCCCAAGAGTGAAGGGAACGATCGTCAATCCAAGTAAGTTGAAGGATAAGGATTATGAAAGGGCGATCGAAGTCTGTGGGCAGTGCCACTCAAGGGGTGTGAGTCTCCCTGCTGGGACTTTTGGTTACCCATGGAACGATAAAGATAATAAACCTTATAAATTGGGAGAGCCTCTTTCCAATTATTATCAATTCAAACCGGGGGAGTGGGGC
>JASEIE010000230.1 GCA_030024065.1 Thermodesulfobacteriota bacterium | reverse complement strand
ATTAATTATAGAATATAAATATAACTTGTTCAAGTTATTTTGCAACGGCTCCTAAGGGAAGGGGAAGAGATGCCGGGTACAGGAATGACAGTTGATGATAAGGTTGAGATAGCAAGAAGGCTTGTTGATATGGGAGTTCAAGAGGTCGAACTCGGTTATGTGGGGGCTCTCGAACAGCAGAGAGAAGCCCTAAAGGCAATTAAAAAGGCAGGGATAGAGGTGGTGAAGTCTGCCATCGTCAGGTGGTATGTTAAGGACTGGAAGGAAGAGATTGATACTGCTGTGGAAGCAGGCGCTGACAACATAAAGATCCAGACACTGGGCGGACCTGATTGGAAATATCCTGTCTATCCATACAACTACTATGACTATTATAAGAAAGGAGAGATCATCCCAAGAATGGTTGAGGCGGTAAGATATGTCAAGGATCGATATGGCCTCTATGTACATATCGGATTGACCGACGGTCCTCGAACAGACTTAGGATGGATGAAGAAGTTTTTCAGAGCTGGCGTAGAGGCCGGGGCAAACAGGGTGTCTTTCCATGACGGATTGGGAGCAACCCTGCCTTTGGCAATGCAATTCCTGGCTGAGGAGATTAAGAGCGTCGTTGGTGGAATTCCCGTTTTAGTTCACAATCATAACGATTTTGGCCTGGCCACTGCCAATACGATCGGGGCCATCCTTGGAGGAGCAGAAGGTTGTGATGTTACGGTCAATGGAATAGGGGATCGGTCGGGCAATGCCTCGCTCGAAGAAGTTGTCACGAGCCTCGAGATGCTCTGCGGAGTAAAAACAGGGATAGATATGACTAAATTATACGAGCTCTCGAAGTTTGTTGAAAAGGTGACAGGAGTGAAATGTCAACCGCATAAAGCGATCGTAGGAGAAAATGCTTTTCTTGAAGAATCCGAGTTGCATATCCATGGTGTTATGAAAGGAAAAAATGTTGATTTAGGGGATCTGGCCTATCTACCCTATGCTCCCTCGGTTGTAGGCCAGCGCCATAAGATTGTCTGGGGAACCACATCTCTCTGGGGGAGTGCGATCAAACTGAAGATGGAACAGCTTGGTCTCAGTCCCTCACAAGAGAATATGGAGAAGGTCCGGAAGGCCTTGCAACGAGAATTGAGGGATAAAGATAACCTCACCGATGAGGAGTTCGGTGAACTGTGCAAGGCAATAATAAAGAGGTAAGGCATGTGATAGGTCTTCTTCCCTTGAAGGGGATATTTTAGCCAGCCTCATAAGAGGAGGTGATTGCCGATGGATGGATTTTAAGTGAGCGGTTACGGGAGGGTTCAACACACAACATAATAAAAGAGAAGGAAGGAGGGTAAAATGAAAGCATTTCGTCAATCCTTATGCGTTTTAGTTTTAACTTTTTTGTTTTTGAGCTCATCTTATTTGGTAGCGGCAGCGGCCTATCCGGAAAAACCCATTGAATTTGTGACCCACAGCGCTCCAGGGGGTGGTTCGGATATATTCATACGGCATATCATTGATATGATGGGAAAAGAAAAGCTTCTCCCGGTTTCTTTAGTGCCTATGAATAAGTCAGGAGGAAGTGGTGCTGTGGCTACGGCCTTTGTGGGCACGAAGAAAGGTGATCCCTACACTATCTTTGCAACGACAACGGCCATCTATACCACTCTGGCCAAGGGAGAGGTCAAGTTAAACCTTGATGATTTTACCCCGATCTGTATGTTAATCCAGGACCCCAATATCCTCACGGTCAGGGCGAATGCTCCCTGGAAGAATGTGAAGGAGTTTATTGCCGAAGCCAAAAAGAAACGCAAAGGGGTCAGCATGGGGTTGGCTTCGATCGGGGCATCGGACCATATCGCCGCCCACAGGATCGAGAAGGCAACAGGGGTGGAATTTAACATTGTTTCCTTCAAACAGGGGTCAGAGGCCTTTGGGGCTCTGCTTGGCGGTCATGTTGATTTCGGCCTCGGTAATCCTGGTGAGATGTTGGGACAGATGGAGGCCGGAAAGCTCCGCGCCCTGGCTGCTGTCACCGAGAAACGCATTCCCTATGTGCCGAAACTTCCCACCTTGAAAGAAGAGGGTATCGACGTGAACTTTTTCCAGAATCGCGGCATATGGGGAACAAAGGATATGCCCAAGGATGTGGTGAAATATCTGGAATCAGCCTTCCAAAAACTGACCCAGACCGAAACCTGGAAAAAATACCTGGTCAATGAGACGGTGATGGAGTCTTACATGGGGAGCGCTGATTTTAAGAAATTTTTAGAAAAGGAGATGGTGATGTTCACAGAGGAGATGAAAGCATTGGGGTTGGTGAAAAAGAATTAATGTCTCGGGAGAGGGGAGGGAAGCGTCACTCCCCTCTCCCGGAGATGAAATGACTTCCGGAGAGATGCAGAAGATTTATCCGACTCTTTTTATCGGCATAACATAATAATATTTCATTTCCCAGAAGTTCCGTCCTGTGGGTAGCGTGCTTCACAAATCAAGACAGAATATTGAGGTAGAATTATGAGAAGATGCAACCAGGCGATTGGTATCCTCCTTATCATACTATCCATCTGGATCATTTATGGATCGAGAGAGCTTGTTTACACTGTTGAATTTAGCCCGGGGGCCGGTTTTTTCCCCTTTTGGCTAGGAATCACACTGGGATTACTTTCTCTTTTTCTCCTCTTGAACAATACCATTCTAAAGCGGCATGAGACCGAAGACAATCCTCTTCCAGGCAGGCAAGGACTTTTGAGGATCGCATCTATTATGGGGGCCTTGCTCGCCAGTATCCTGGTGTTCGAACGCCTTGGGTATTTGCTCTCTATGATCTTATTCATCTTTTTGTTATTGATTTTCTTAGAAAAATATCGGTGGTACAAAGGGATCCTCATCGCTGCGTGTATGGTTTTTGCTATGTACGGCCTTTTTAAAATCTGGCTTGGGGTTCCTTTACCTCTCGGCCTTTTTAGGTGAACAGGAGGAAGATTCTTCCATGGAGTCATTTGAACTTCTCATTCGAGGGTTCGGGGTGGCACTGACCCCGATCAATATTTTATACGCTTTCACGGGATGCTTTGTAGGGACGGTGATAGGCGTTCTTCCTGGCCTCGGGCCGCTTGTAACGATCGCCATGATCCTTCCCACCACGTTCGGTATGAACCCCACTTCTGCTATGATCATGATGGCCGCTGTTTATTATGGCGCTCAATACGGAGGCTCCACCACATCAATCCTGCTTAACATACCGGGAGAATCGGCATCCGTCATAACCTGTCTGGATGGATATCAGATGGCGAGAAAGGGGCGTGCGGGCGCTGCTCTGGCCATGGCGGCAATCTCATCCTATATCGCAGGGACGTTAAGTGTGGTGGGACTGATGCTCCTGGCTCCTCCTCTGGCCGATATCGCCCTGAGTTTTGGTCCCCCGGAGTATTTCTCATTGATCTTGATGGGTCTTTCAACCATCGTATTCCTCGGCGGAAGATCGGTTGTGAAGTCCATGATTAGCATTGTTCTTGGTCTTATGATTGGATTGGTTGGGGTGGACCCGGTCGGGGGAGTGAACCGGTTCACCTTTGGCAGCCTGGAACTGATCGACGGTGTTAGTTTCATCGTGGTCGTCATGGGGGTTTTTGGGATAGGGGAGGTTCTGGTAAGCGCGGAAGAAAGGATGAAGATAAGTATCATCAAAACAAAGCTTTCCGAATTTATGCCTACCCCGAAAGAATGGAAGGAGTCTGCTGCTCCGATAGCACGAGGGTCAGTGATCGGGTTTTTGGTCGGCGTTCTTCCAGGAACAGGAGCAACCATTGCCTCCTTTCTATCCTATGCAACAGAGAAAATGTTATCCAAAAATCCTGAAAAATTCGGTAAAGGTGCAATTGAAGGGGTGGCAGGACCAGAGGGGGCAAACAATGCGGCTGTTTGCGGTGCCATGGTTCCCCTGTTTACTTTGGGTGTCCCTGGTTCCGGGACAACCGCGGTCATGATGGGTGCGATGGTGATGTATGGGCTCAGGCCAGGGCCAATGCTCTTTCAACAGAATCCGGACTTTATTTGGGGCATTATTGCCAGCATGTATCTCGGGAATTTCATCCTCCTGATCATGAACCTTCCCCTCGTTCCCCTGTTTGCCAGTTTGTTGAGGGTCCCTTACTCTATACTCTACCCGTTCATTCTTCTCGTATGTGTCACAGGAACCTATAGCCTCGAGAATAGTTTATTTCATGTCGGGCTGTTGTTTATCTTTGGCATTGTGGGCTATTTTGTGAAGAAATTTGAACTCCCTGGAGCCCCGATTGTCCTGGCGTTAGTGTTAGGTCCAATGGTTGAAAGGGCCCTATACCAATCGCTCACTCTATCCCATGGTAGATTGAGTATCCTGGTGACTCGGCCATACTCCCTGGCATTTTTAATTATCATACTCCTTGTGCTCATGGTTCCCATCGTCAGGTGGATAAGGAAAAGGAGAAGGGTTTGATCTGGCAAGGTTGTCATAAGGAGGTTCTAAGATGGAAAGGAACTCTTTAGAGGAAGTCAGGATTCTCGCTCCCACCGGAATGCTTGGGTCCGGTTATCTTCAAAGTTCTCTTGAAGAGGCTTTAAGCAGGCGACCCCATTTCATTGGCTGCGATGCTGGCTCAACAGACCCTGGTCCTTTCCCCCTCGGATCCGGGAAATGCGCATTTTCAAGAGATGCCTGCAAGAGAGACCTCCGGCATATGCTTGTTGGTGCGAGAAGGCTGGATATTCCTCTCATAATAGGGTCAGCAGGCACCGCAGGCGGGGATATCCATCTCGAATGGACCTGGGAGATATTGAAGGAAATAGCCAGGGAGGAAGCTCTTCACTTCAAAGCAGCATTGATTCATTCAGAGCAGCCGAAGGAATACATCAAAAAGAAATTTCAGAAAGGGAAGATCAAGCCCTTGAATCCTGCTCCGGAATTAAATGAGGAAGTCATTGAGCGGAGCGAGCGAATTGTGGGCATGATGGGCGTAGAACCCTATATCAAGGCTCTGTCCGAAGGAGCGGAGGTGATTGTTGCAGGGAGATCAAGTGATACCGCCCTCTATGCGGCGTATCCGATAAAATACGGGTTTCCGGAAGGTCTCTCCTGGCATGCCGGAAAGATTGTTGAATGCGGCACGGCAGCCGTCACCCAGCGCAAATCACCCGACTGCATCATGGCCTATATCCGAAAGGATCATTTTGTGGTGGAACCCATGGATCCAGCGCTGAGATGTACCCCTCAAAGTGTTGCTGCCCACAGCTTATACGAAAATGCGGATCCTTTCTATTTCCAGGAGTGTTCTGGAACCCTCGATCTTTCCAAAGCAACCTATGAGCCGATCAGCGAGAAGGCGGTGAAGGTTTCGGGCAGCCATTTCATACCCGCTTCAGCCTATACCGTTAAACTGGAAGGGGCAGAGAAGGTGGGTTATCAGAGTATCATCATCGGAGGGATAAGGGATCCCATCATCGTTGGCCAGATCGATGATTGGATCGGGAGGCTGCAGGGTAAAATCGAGGAGAGGATTAAGGAAATATACGGGGGGAGATTGTCGAAGAAGGATTATTTTTTGAATTTCCGGCTCTATGGCAAGGACGGAACCATGGGAGCGCTCGAGCCGGTCAAGGAAATAAGGTCCCACGAGATAGGCCTTATCATCGAAATAACAGCCCCTACCCAGGAGATTGCCAGTTCTATCGCAACCAGTGCAAGGCATCTTGCCATACACAATCCTGTTCCTCAATGGAGCGGGTTGATTACATCGCTGGCCTGTCTCTATAATCCAGCCCATCTTGAGAGGGGAGCGGTTTATCGATTCAATCTGAATCACATTGTTGAGCCGGATGACCCTTTTGAGATGTTTCCAATGGAAGTCATCCGCGTTTAAAGTGAGAAGGGGATTCTATGCCAAAACTAAAGGAGATTGCGAAGCTGATTAGAAGTAAGAATGCAGGTCCTTTTAATCTCACCTTTGATATTGTTTTTGACGATCCTCAAAAATACGCCAGAGTGAAAGGCTCTGGAGCAATCAGCAAAGAGGTGATTTCAAGGCTCTATGGCGTCCCCGAAGAAAACGTCATGTTCTTCTTTTGTGATAATGCCCTTGCCATTAAAGCCTCCATCCCACGTCCTATCTTTCAGGGTGATCTTCAGGACAGTGACATGCATGGGGGGCAACAGTATGCGCCTCTGGTTGATATTGAAATCTCATAGAAGGCTGAATCCTTCTCCCATCCTTTGCATTGATTTAGACTATTGAACCTTTACCCCGTTAGAAAGCCCCGCTGTTTACAGTGGGGATGAAGACAATATTCCTTTTGCAGCGAACACGGGGTCTAAAGCCCCGTGTGAGCCTTCCCGTTGGAAGGTCGAAAACCTTCTAACGGGGTTTACAGAGCAGGCAAAGTGTAGAAGGCTGAGAGCATATAGAGTTGTATCCCAGGGCTTTAGAACCTGTTGCACAAATGCTAAAAACACCCTTCGACCGTTCGACAGGCTCACGGCTCAGGG
>JASEIE010000022.1 GCA_030024065.1 Thermodesulfobacteriota bacterium | reverse complement strand
TAAGAGGTAAAGGCGGACTCAATATAGTCCGCAGTCCTTTCGAGCGCTCCCTCTTTCCAGAGATGCCGCTCTCCGATTTTCACGGAGAGATATCCCACATGTTGATAAAGGTTCTCTATCACCGCTTCCTTCTGGAAATGAGATGATTCTGTTTTTTTCATAATGTAAAAGCGTGAGAGAAGATAAATCAACCTCACAGTTGATAAAAATTATATGAAAAGGGAGGTGGGTGTGCTGGAAAACCTTTACAGCGGCACCTCTAAACGTTTTGCTACCCAGTTTTCAAGCATATCACAAAGGTCACATCAGGTGACATCGCATGTTATCCATAAAACATATAAAATTCCGCAATTGTAAAGGATTGGAAGCACACTCGCCTCCCTTTTCAATGCAACATTAGGGTCAATTCACGCCAAAACAACGCAAGTAAGAAATGGAAACAGACGAGTTTTTCAACAGCCCTTAAAGATTTAACCCCATTCCTAACTGTGAATAGTGTAGACGCGACACAGAACCCTTAGAAAATCTTTCCCTGATACAGATTTTGGAGAAACTCTGAAACCGGCAAGACGTCAAGGCCTTCGAATTGATAGGCACGTTGGCCGGTGTAAACGGCAACCATACGATCTACTTTGACGCCTGCATGACTGGCAAGATCCCTGAGGCCAAACTCCCAGCTCCGATTCCACTTATCAGAACGCTTCACTTCGATGGCTACAAGATGCGCTGGAGCGCCACCATGCCGCTTTCTGGATTCTACAATGAAATCAATCTCCACACCGAATGCGGTCCTGTAATAAAATAAGGGCCTCTTTTTTCGGCTGATCTCATTGTACACACGCAATTCGTGAAAGATTAAGGTTTCAAGCGCTGTCCCCTGCCAGAGCCGGTCTGCGGGTTCACGAACCATACCGGCAGTTGCCCTTGCTACCCCCGGATCGAACCAATAAAACTTTGGATGGGCAGTTTCGCGAACCTTGAGGCCGGGGCGCCAAGCCGGCAGAAAGTGGCCTAGGAGGGTATCGATCAGAATAGAAAAATAGGTATCCACTGTGCTGCGAGGCAATGAAGCTTCCCGGGCGATGTTCTGCCCGTGGACCGTTTGCCCGTTAAGCTGACCAGCCACATTGAGGAAACGCAAAAACGGAGGGACGTTCCTTACAAGTCCCTCTTCTCGAATCTCCTCCTTGAGATAAGTATTCACATATGCTTCCAGAATATCGGCAGCATCGGCGCGGTCGAGTTGGACAAATGGGAGTGTCCCCCAGTTGAGGGAAAATTCCATATCGAATGTTTTACCTATTTCAGCAGCCGATAAACCCTCCATGTTGAGCGTAATAGCACGCCCTGCCAAGAGGTCTGCACCGCCCCGGCGGAGCTTCCGTGCTGAAGAACCGCAGATGGCGAAGCGCCAGCGACGCGTTTCCATTAGCCGGTGGACTTCATCAAGGAGGGCCGGGATCTTTTGGATCTCGTCCAGTACAACCCAACTCCCTGAAGGCCGGTTGCCCACGAGAGCTTCAAGCCGATGCGGATCGCGGCTTAATTCTAAGTAAAGGGATGCGTCTAACAGATCAAACCATGCTGCCTCTGGAAGGACCTGTCGCATCCAAGTGCTTTTACCTGTGGCGCGTGGCCCAAAAAGAAAAAATGATCGACTCGGACAACGAAGGAGTCGGGGGATAAAGGTTGGTTTATCGACCATGAATCTATTTTACATCAATTTTGTAAAAATGCAATGCATTTTTACATTACTACTGAAATTCTTTAACTGCCAAAACTCGCACAATAAGGCGGCGGGGAAGGATGCGGAAGGTTTCGCCGGTGAAATCTGGATCGCCCTTTTTATGGATGATACCCAGGCTTTTTCCTAAGTCACCATACGATATTACGATTGCCTGCCCCTAGGGATCAGAGATTTCCCACAATCAATAGAGTCTTAAAAAGTTGACTGAAAAATTCAGTCAGGGGAGGAAAAGATTTTCATCCGTTCTTCGTCATATCCGTAATCCGCATTCCGAATTCCGCATTCCCCATTTGGAAGGGGCAACTTTTTTATGGAGTGCACCTTTTTGTTGCACGTTCTGCACAAACGTCCCTGAGGTTCCTCCGATAAAGTCAGCGGCCCGCTGCTTGCTGCGGGTCCGCTGTACTGTCGGGTTGGACGGCGTCAACGGTAGCCGAAATTGGTTCCGCATTCCCGATGTCGAATTCTTCCCAGTTCGGTTCGCCCTCTCGTATTACTTTGATCAACGATTGGCCGACGACACGTTGCCCTTCTTCAAGCACCTGGAGGACAAGGGCTTGATCGCGCCACTTCTTAGGTGCTCCTACAGCGTCAAAGCGTCCGGCATGCACTGCGCGGGACCTCAGGTCGTAGACGTCCCGATGTATTCTTGCTATTTTGCGGCGCTCATCAGGCAAACCACCGAGGAACCTTGCCGCGCGTGTCCGGACGGCGAAAGCGATGCCTTCAGATAGCTTGGCGGGAGCGTATAGCGACTCAAGTGCTATTCCAAGCTCAATTGCCTTGTCGACGCTGCGTATGCCGGCGAGATAGGACCGATTCAGCCGATCAAGCGGCACCCGAAGCCGCAGACGATTGCTTTCATCCGATTCCCGAAGACGTGATGTGCTCTCAAGAAGTAGCGGCACTACTACTTCGTCTAATTCAACTGGCCGCGCAAAAGCTGTCGTGTCGACTCCGAAGGTAGAACGGCTTACCGCCCACGGCGCCCATTCCGGGGGTTCAAACCAATAGTGAAGCAAGCGAAATCCCGCGCCAGCTACCGCCGTCACACAGCGAAGGATATCGAGAGCTGGTTCGATTGACAGTGGAACGTTGGCACCTGGGCTATCCCACGGACGAACATGTACCCGCTGGATTTCATGTCGTTGTATGACGGCTGCGGTGGGAGTTTTGCCGCCGAACAAACCGCGTGCTGCGACATGCCACTTGGTGTCGGTCATTGCTACGTCATTCCACGCAACCAATTCGTACTCACCAAGTTCGATGTTGCGTTTGACGCCGAACCCATCAATCGCCAGAATTGCCGTAACCTCTATAGTCTCGGATTCTAAGTATCGAGCTACGTCATTGACTGTTTGCTTAGCTCCAACTTGGTGCCCGCGTGAGATGAGCCACTGGACAAGAAAGCGAAAGTTCACATCTTCCCAGTTCCCGAGGGCGCATTGATAGGCGTGGTCGAAGAACTCCAGTGCGGGTGTCGCCTGAATCACCTTCAGAAGTTCGCGGAGTTCCATTAGCGCTGAGTCTGGCGCGTCTCGGAGAGCGAGGACCTGAAAGAGCAACCCATGGTCGACGCTGCGCGCCTTGGCAGCGACAAGTAGTGCGCGCTCGATCGCGGCGATCAGTGTCACCTTTTCCGAGGGAGTCAATTGTACTTGATCCGGCATACCTGAGCCTCTATCTGAGCCGCCCAACCTGTTGAAGGTTGAGACCTGACCCTACTGCCTCCAATTTTGGCTAACAGTTTCTGCCATTAAGACCGGAAGGGAACTTACAACACAAAACCATTATTCATGCCGAGTACACGAATCGCTTTGACCCACCTCTCCCCCAAATATATTAGCAAAGTAAGTCATAATTTCATGAACGTCCCTCTTTTTGTATTCGAACCTGAATGTACTTTATGATCCAGTTATTTCTAACAAACCTTGTCTAAATATCTGAAAACTGTGAGACCGATTCCGCTCTGGAACCATGCACAGCGATATCTCACGAGCAGCAGAAATCTTGGAAAAACCGCCAGCGTAATATCCTACTCTTTTCAGTTCTCGTTCAAGTGCTTCCCATGTTCCACCAGTAATCGCATCCGGATTACGGTATTTGGCTTTGTTCCCAAGGTTCAATGAAATGCGTGGATATGCAGCATTTAATGCTTCGATATCCCCAAAGAACCAGGCTTCCAATTCCTCAATAGCAAGACGGTTCAGGACCTGAAAGTTAGAACTGTTTCTTGCTACTCTTTTAGTCAACAAGTGTGAACCGTAAGCAATATCCTCTAAACGGGCTTTAAGTTCTCTACAGTCTTCATCATCAGCGTCGATCAAAACAACAATCCGCCAGTCTTTCGGTAACCAGGCCTTATATCCCCTAAATCTACTTGGCAACTTTCTAAGAAGATCTTGTTTGCCTTGATGTGGATGAATTGCAAAAGAAGTTGTCGGTTCTAAGACCTTGGGAAGAATATTTAAAAGGGCTGCTTCTGCAGAAGGTTCCTCAACCATAAATTCAATATGCATGCAAAGCTATCCTTCACTTTTTAAGTTTCTATGTACTGACTCCTTTGGACCGCCTTCCGCTGTTAAAGGATCACCTATTTCAAAGTAACCTTCCATCCAGAGGTGGCCTAATAGGGCGCCTTGATTCATGAATTCTTTTATCCCTTGCATATCAACCGCCCTCTTAGCTTGTGTGTAGCCACTCTCGTCACGATAAAGCACCCATAATTCTTCGGATCTTAATCCGTTGACGAAGAAGGGAGAATGAGTCGTTACCATTAACTGAGTATGGGCCGATGCTTCCCGACATTCTTCTGCCAGTTCCGGTAATAATCGAGGATGAAGATGATTCTCTGGTTCTTCAATTCCAATCAATTGCGGCGGTTCAGGATCATAGAGAACTGTGAGGTATGCCAACATCTTCAAAGTTCCATCAGAAGCAAATTTAGCCAAAATTGGCCGATCAAAAGGTGCGTCCTTTATTTGAAGTAACAGCCTACCGTCCGCCATTAATTCGGCATCCACTTTTTCCAGCCGAGGGACACGTCTGGATAATGTTTTCAATATTTGATCTAACCTATCTTCATGTTGTTCTTTTAGAAATTGAATGACATTCGGCAGATTATCACCGGTTGCTGATAGCCTTTCTTGCGGCCCCGCTTCGGGAGTCACGCGAGTATTATCTGCCGTAAGGTAAGAAAGGTACCATCCGGTAATAAAACGACGAAGTGCACTGACACGAGGGTGTTTTGCAAACTGTCCAAGCGTATTTACGGCGATCATTTCTGGGGAATCCAATCGCTCCTCGATGCGCTGAGCTCGCTCATCTGGCGCTTCTCCTGTAATCACCCGTCCAGCACCCCTTTCAAAGTCAAGAAACCGGAAAGGTTGACCCCTTTGTGCTCGACGCCATTTTAGCCATTCCTCGGCCACATACGGGCCTTTACGATCTTCGTTTATGGCAAGATGATAGGTAATGATAGGTGAATTTGGTTTTTCTCGATATTTCAATTCAAAAACGATTGGTCCATCAGATCCACGGGTGCGGAGTTCCTTGAACCTACCCCGCTTATCCCATGCTTTTCTCAACCCAACAGAAAAACACTCGGAGAGGAATGCAAAAACATCAAAGATCGTTGACTTGCCACTCCCATTAGGGCCTAGAAATACAGTCAAAGGGGTAAGACCTTTAAGTTGTAAATCCTTTAAGGCCCGATAATTTTTTACGGACAATTCTTCGATACGCGGGACAGATTGTCTTATAAACTTTCCCATAATTCACCCCATTTTTCTATTGGTCGTTTTAAAATTATGCATTAACATTTTAAACATCTCAGTACCCATGGCTCGCAAAAGTTACGCTTCCAATCAGGCATTTTTTGAAACCCCGATGTTATCTTAAATGTTTAATAAAAATTTTTCTACCTAACTTTCCCCTTCGACGATCTTTATTTCTTCCTCAGTTAAGTCATAAAGTTTATAAACAATCTGGTCAATGAGCCAGTCGGTTTTGCGGAGCTTTTCTTTCAAAAGGAAATTGGCCCCTCCCAATTGCCAACGTGACCCCGCACTCATCCACTTCATTGTTGCTTCACGGATGGTGGAATGAGATTTCGAGTTATTGTATCGATCGTCATTTTTGGTGAATAAATTGAATCATCCTCCTTCTGTAAGAGCCCAGAGCAACCAAATCTTACAACTGCGTCGACCAGCTGAGCCAATATAAAATCTCTTTGCTCTGGAGTAACCGCGGATTCCACAAAAGCAGCCATACTATTAGCTACTCTTTGCCTGTGAAGATTGTGTTGGCTCAAATGCAAATGTGCTCGCAAAATTCTAAGACAAAAGGTAGCAATGGCTCCAATGGCAGCAAGGATCGTTACGCGTATAGCAGTATAATAAATTACATGCCATTTCCATTCTTCGGGAAGTTTAATACTCACTAGGCAATAAGCGGCGAGAAGAAAAGCAATGATAAATACCACGCTAAGCACGGCCCAAAGTATCACTTGGTTATTGAGACCCTTTTGAGCAAGCTTGAACTGCTCCTGAGCATCTCCAACAGAAATATGTGCGGCAGTTCGTCTTGCTCTATCTTCGATTTGTTGTGCCAGCTTTCGAGCTTCTTCAATCGTCTTGGAAGCCTCCTCTTTGATAAGACTCAGAGCTTTTGTAGATTCCTCTCTCATCGACTCGATAGTACTTTGATACTCTTTTCTAAAGCCCTCGTCTTGAATGAAACCACGAATTTCGACAGCTGCGCTTATGAAGGGTGGCCAATATTGCCGAAGTTGCTCAATATGATCTTCAATTGTTCTTAAAAAATTGGCCCTTTGAGCAACATACTCAGCATTCGACCTGTTAGCTTGAGCCTCTATCTCCACACAAATCTGTTCAAAGACTTGAACTACAGGTGAAATGTACGTATCATGAACGTTTGGCGCATACTCAGAAGCAAAATCAATTTTATTTCTTAAATCTCCAATTGTCGGAGTAAATTCTCCCTTGAGCGATTCCTCGCCAAGAGATGGTCGGAGGAGTTTTTCGTTGTCTATAGTACGGAACCTCTGGGCAATATTTTTCAGACCATTCAGTTGATCTTGAGTTGCCATAAGATAATCTCCTTTCTAATCTGATTGAAAATAGTTTTGGAGCAAAGTTAACTTTCTTTCATGTAATTCCTTTAAAAGGGTACAAGGTTTACGGTGGGCTTCTCCACTTCACAATTCTCCTTTGAAGGCTTTGCCGGAGACAATTTTTATTCATAGTTTTTGTCATGTCCGATTAAAATAAATTCATTTGTTCATTATTTTTTATAACAGGACGCATGGTGGCTGGTCCCTTCTTGTTAATAATCGAGTTCAATTCAAGCTGCTTTGATTTTAGCTTCTTATATAATTGCCGGATGGAATCAAAATACAATAAATTCCAATTGTCTTTTTCAAATTGTTCGGCAAACATTGGTGATTTTTGCTTCCGTTTAAATTGTTCTTCCCTTTCCTCAGGAATGACTAAGTATTTTGGAACCTCTGAATCAATGTTTGAACCTCTAACTAATGCGCTTGTCATCGACGTCGAAAACTCAATTTCAAAGGAGCTTGCAATCTTATTACTTTTTATCCATAAGAGGTCTATTCCCTGGATCGTTTTCTTATTCTCTGCATTTGTGATGCTATCAAGATTAGCATTTACATATTCAGAAAGTTTCTTATTCCCTGCCAAACCATCTGCATATTCTGATTGTTCTTTCTTCCCAATCCAAATTTTAAAACCCAAACTTTTTCCAACCTCAGCTAAAAGAGCTAAAACCTCGTTATGCTGACTTTGACGGGCAAAATAATCTGGCTTTAACATCCAAAAACCACCATGGACTTTCCTTGCGTATTGGATTAGGGCATCCATAATACTACTGCTGTCTGATGTTAGAGAGTTAGGGAATTTTGTACTTATTGCATCCCAAACTTGGGTAAAGGTCACCTTCCCCTTGCTTAAAAGCTCTCGATAAACTGTTTCCTCAACCCTCTCTGAAAGTGGGATATCATATTTAATGTATCTATTGGGTTCTTTTAACCACCATAATTTCCCAATGGCTCCGCCTATTTTCGTATCTACCAGAATGAATTCTTTCCCCAAATGTTTTTCCAACACTTTTTTAACATCAAGACCTGTCTCAAGGCTTGAGAAGTAACCATTCTTAGCAAGGACAGGATCGATAAAGTTTATTATTTGTGTATAAGGAGTCTCCTCGGCGCGCTCAGCTAACAGACCAATGGTTGTTTCAACGACTATTTTCTCAAATCTCTTCTCGTCAATTTCTTCAGGTTGAGAAACACTCTCATAAAGCTTAGGTCTATAAAATCTAAGATAAAAATCCCCTTGTGCTGAACCGAATGGTTGCATCATCGCTTTCGCTGAAACCTGGCCAAGTGGTTGGTGATGTATTTTCTGAAATTCAAAGCCCGCAAAAACGCCTGCCCTGATCGTGGCATTTCTAACTTTAAAGGTGGGATTGTGAAATGTTACAGTCAAATATCTTCCAGGTTTCAAAATCTCAAACATATCTCGAAAGCTTCTTGAAAGTAGCCCATGGTAGACACCAAAATCTTTATGTTGTTTCTCGTTATGTATAACTTCGTTCGAAATCAAATAGTCCAAATAACCTTCATCCTTTTTTAGCCAAGCAATCCAGAGGTAGGCAAGTTCGCCATATTGAATGGATGAATCGTAAGGCGGATCAGTGAAGATATAATCTACAGCACTTTTTGGCATTCCTTCCATTAATTCCAAGGCGGAACCCGTATGAACATAAATATCAGCCTTTCTATCAAATACCTCTTTGTAATTATTTCCAAATTTAATATTCTGAAAATACTTATTTGATTCGATCTTAGCTTTAATAAGCCCCTGGTGCCCATTGATGGCGCTCTCAAATAGCTTCCAAACCTCTTGTTCCATAAAACGGTCAGCATACCAATAGCTGTGTTGAGTCCATCCGGGTGAACTGAAATATGTATAGTGGTTAGTAGGTTTGGGTTCTCCAACAGGCATCATCTTAGTTGCTAAATGAACTATTGAGGTAAAGCCAATTTTTAAGAAATCTCTCAAATCTCTGTTTAATTCTTCTTCAATGGCTTCCATTAACCAAGCCAAGGCTTGAAGATTTCTCCTAGTAAATAGTCCGTCAATCGATTCATATTTTTGTTTTTCCTTAAAAGGTTGTCCATCAGGATAATATAATGGATTCTTTGGATACCATTCTTTAATTTTCTTATTTTCAAAGTCGTTAATTAATTTTAAGTCTTCTTTTGTTGGCGGGGTCTCTTTTTCTCTTCTATCCCCACAGTGGGGGCAACTTTGGTAACGAATTTCAACCATCGTGTTGTTTTCCCAGATAGAGCAAGTGAAGGGGAATGATGTTTCACATTTTCGGCATCTTGTTTTATAAAGGCTTAGAATTTTGTTTTTAGCTTTTGACTCCACTCTCTTGAAAGCATTAAAAAGTTCATTTTCTGAGAAAGGTTTGATGGTTAAGCGTGCGATTTCTGTTGCAACGGGAAGGATATCACAAATGATGACCCTTCGTTTATTCTTCAATGCCTCCATGGCCGCAACGCCACTTCCAGCAAAAGGGTCAAATACAATCTCTCCTTCCTTAGAGTATGTTTTGATAAACTCGCCTACCACGTTCCAGGTTTTTCTTGACCAGAATTTATGCCAGTTATACATAGCTGTGTGGGCCAGGGGTGGAATCTGTCTATTCAGATGATTCACTTCAGATTTTTCGATAGTTGGGATTTTGGTATCAAATTCTGACATTTTACTCCCTTTCTAAAGCTTTAACGATTCTTCGTGCAACCTCAAAGACTGCCGCTATTTGGGTTGCTTTTACCTCCTTCAGCCCTTTAATGGTCATTAATTCGCCGATTGTCTTCCCCATTAATCCTTGTAATGAATAATACTTACCAATAATCTCAGTAGCAATATCTTCGGCTGACCGCCCACTAATTCCTGAACCAATGATCACTGTTAGAAGCTCAGTATCTGTTAAGGAAGTCGGGCCGAGCCTTCTTAATTTACCGCCTGGGTGTTTCCATATTACTTGCTTGCCTTCTTTATTAACAGCTGTTTTTTCTCTATATTTCATAATTGCCTACCTTTAATCGTGTCATGGCAAGGTGTCAGGCCTTGAAATGTGAATTAAGGTCAACGACATCCTTCCCGCATTTCCTTACAGAAACCCTGTTCTCTTTGACCTTTATCCACCCTCGTCTTTTTTACCGTAAATCGCGAGTCATAAGGGCGATAAACAAAAAGCCCATTCTTTTTGAGAGTAGGCTTTCAATTAGGCCTGAAATTTTTCATTGAGATTCAAATCATCCTCCCAATCGAAACGAATGCATAGTTCAAATCGCAGAGAGCAAACCGTAAATATTCAATTTTAAGATGGTAAGGGTACGTGTGGGTAATTTACCAAAGATACAATCAAAGATCAATGAAATTATAAACCTTTTGCAGGCCTCAAGTCTTCTGCTCCATGACACTGGCGATGTGGCGGACCATCTGACGATAGACATCGAGGAAGATCTCTGGAGAGAGGAAGTAGTCAGGGTTCTCGTCGTAAAAGGAAGAGATCAACCTTTTTGCTGCCCTATCGATATCCCGAGTAAATCGGTAGGCTTCCTCCATCTGGGCCCGTTTCTTCTTTGCCATCTCGATCGTCAATGGGATGAACTTCCCGGCTTCCTCACCGATTACATATCCATAGTGGTCGGCACAGTAATACTCCACTTCAAGGGCCTTTAACCGCTCGAGGCTCTCCTGATATCTGGTGTAATTCGAATTCCCGGAGGTGACGATCGTCTGATCGAATGGAATGCCTCCCCCATCCGTAGGAAAGAGGGCTCTGAGCTCAGGGACATAGGCGGCAATACAGCACGAGGAATGCCCTGGAATTTCAAGGATAGAAACCTTTAGGTCTCCCAGGTCGATTTTGTCGCCTTCACGAATCGTCTTACCATTGATATCGTTTTCCCAGTCGAGATCATAGGTCGAATGGACTCCCTCCTTTCCCATCCTCTTTGAGACATTCCAACTGAACTCATTGATGGTGGTGATGGCCTTTCCCATCTTGAGGATCTCCCATGCCCTTTCTGAGCCGTATATTTCGATCTCTGGATAGCGGCGCTTGAAGAATGGGATGATTCCCACATGATCGAAGTGGGAGTGAAGAATCAGAATCTTTTTTATCCTGTTTTCGTCAATTCCAAATTCCTTAAACTGCCCAAGGAGATCCGGAACGATGTAGCTCATTCCTCCGCTGATGATCATCGAGCCATCCTTCCCTTCCAGAAGATAGACTCCTGATTCCTCACGGCCTAAAAACCAAATTCTCTCCTGGACTTTCCCTGGCTTTCCAATTCTCATGAGGGCTCAATCCTTTCAAAAAAGAGAGGTTGCAAAAAAGGGTTAATCCAAACGATTAACCCTTTGAGTTTCCTGGTGGAGCAGAGGGGAGTTGAACCCCCGACCTCCAGAGTGCGATTCTGGCGCTCTCCCAACTGAGCTACTGCCCCGGAAAATGAGACGGTGTCCCATTTTACATGAAACAAAAAACTAACGATTACTCGTGGCCAACCCCTTTAAAAATTTTTTAAGTTTTGGGCCGATTTCAGGGTGTTTCAAACCATAGGAGATGTTGGCCTGCAGGTATCCCAGTTTGTCTCCGGCATCGTACCGGTCGCCCATAAATTCATATCCAAAAATGGGAACGGTCTTATTCAACTCCCTTAATCCATCCGTTAGTTGAATCTCTCCTCTTCTGTCGGGCTTGACCTTCTCCAATATGTCAAAGATCCGGGGGGGGAGGATATACCTCCCGATGATGGCAAGATTGGAAGGCGCCTTTCCTTTCTCCGGCTTCTCCACCATCTCCTCGATGCGGTAAAGTCGATCCTTCACTCTCTTTCCTTTGATGATCCCGTAGAGATGCGTCTCCGCCTTTGGTACTTTCTGGATGGCAAGGAGAGCACCATCCATCTCCTGATAGACATCGATCATCTGCCGGATGCAGGGAATTTTCGCATCGATCAGGTCATCACCCAATAAAACGGCAAAAGGCTCCTTTCCAACAACCTTTTTAGCACGGAGGATGGCATGGCCCAGCCCCAGGGGTTCTTCCTGTCTGACAGAGACGAGCGTCACCATCTCGGAGATCTCCTGAACAAGTTGCAGGAGATCCTTTCTTCCTTTCTTTTTGAGATGGCTCTCCAGCTCGCTCGAGGTGTCGAAATGGTCTTCAATCGAGCCCTTCTGCCGGCCGGTGATGAGGATCACCTCTTCAATCCCCGCAGAAACCACTTCCTCCACAATATACTGGATAGTGGGTTTATCCACAATGGGCAACAGCTCTTTGGGAACAACCTTCGTTGCCGGAAGAAACCGTGTTCCGAAACCCGCTGCCGGAATGACTGCTTTCCTCACCTTCATAGAAGCCCCAGAAGTCTCCGAATCGTCGTCTTTAATTCAGCCAGATCGGCACACTTGACCACATAGGCATCGGATGCCCAGGTCGTCAGATCCTGTCTGTACTCTCCATAAGCAGAACACATGATGATGGGGAGTTGCCTCTCTGTCTCCCGGATCCGTTTGAGCGTCTCAATACCATTGAGTCCCGGCATCTTGATGTCGAGGGTGATGAGGTCCGGCCTGAAGAGGAAAAGCTGTTCAAGGGCCTCCAGCCCATCTTTTGCCACCTCCACGACAAACCCTTCCTCCTCCAGCTCCTCCTTAAAGAGGAAACGGATATTCTCTTCATCATCGACGACTAAGATCTTCTTCATCGCTTCATCTCCAGAAGAAACTTAAGAATTCTCCTATCGTCCTTCAAGACAAATCGGAAACTTCCTTCCTCACGGCTTGGCCAGGAAGGGTGACAATAAAGGTCACCCCTTCCCCGGGGGAGTTGAACACTTCAATCTGGCCACGATGAGAGGTGACGATTTTGTGGACAATCGGTAACCCCAAACCGAGTCTTGATTCTTTCGTCGAATAGAAGGGGTTGAAGATATTGTGAATGTTTTCAGGATCGATTCCAAAACCGGTATCCTCGAGTTCGACCCGGACGTTCAGAGAATCGTCCCTGGAGACAGGAAAGACGCGAATGGAAAGCCTTCCCTGGTCCTTCATCGCCTGAAAAGAATTGGTGATCATATTGAAAAAGGCCTGTTTCAATTGATGATAGTCGCCGTTTATTTTCGGGAGGCCCTCGGCGTATTGCCTGATGATTTCGACCTTTTCTTCCTCCAATTTCTCGGAGATCATGGTGAGGCTGTGTTCGATGATTTCTTTGATATCGCATTCTTTAAAAACCATGGCTTCATTTTGAGTGAAACGGTAAAAATCGTCGAGGATCCTCTCAAGCCGTGACACCTCGATCATGATGGTCTGGGTGAACCGTTTCTCTGGAGCATCGTCCGGTATGCCCCGGTAGAGACGGCGCGCAAACCCACCGATGGAGACGAGAGGGTTTCTGATCTCGTGAGCAATGGCATTGCAGAGTTCTCCCAGGGCTGCCATCTTCTCCTGATGGACCAGGAAGGTCTGGGCCTCCTTTAATTCCTGATGAACCTCCTCTAACTTCCGGTAAAGGATGGCGTTCTCAATGGCCAGTCCTGCCTGGTTGGAGAACATGGCGAGATAGTGGATGTCCCCTTCTGCGATGGGATTCTGGTTATAGAAATTGTCCACCAGGATCACACCGATCACCTTCCCTTTTCCCCAGAGGGGAACCGTCGCAAAGGCATAGACCTTGGAATCCCGGCTGAGGTGCTCGCTCACATAACACCCCACCTCCGAACTGAGGTGGCAACCCCTTTCACAGCGGGTTTGAAGCCATCCTTCTTCAGCCTGTGGAACACGGATGTTAAAGGGCCTTCCCTCAAGAACGGTCCGTGAAAGAATGCACTGCTCATGCTCGAGAGGAATCTGAAGCCCTTTCACAAGGGAGTTTAATTCTGAATTGCTCTCAGTGGATGATTCAATCTGGGTGATCAGCTCGGAAGGGTTTCCCTTCTTTTGCGAGAGGGCGGACCAGATCCGGCCTGCCTCCTCCGCACTATCCGGGCCCACCGCCATGGCCCCTTCTAAAAAACGGTTCTTCTCATCGACGAGGAAGAGCATGGCGCGGTTGAACCCCAATCCGTCACCAATCGTAATAGCGGTTAGGGTCATATGGATGATCCGTTCAAAATGGACAGTGGTGAGGAGGGTCTTGTTCAATTCCCAGAGGGTGGAGAGCTGTCTTGCCCTCTTCTCATGGTCCTGTGCCATCAGGGATATTTCGCTGTGGGTCATGGCATTCTCAATGGCACAGGAGGCCTGGCTTGCCATGGTCAACAACAACTCTAAATCTTTCTCGTCAAATTTTGAAGGCTCGGTCTCTTTTTCATAGAAGGCGAGGGTCCCGAAGGCTCTTCCTTTCGAAAGCAGGGGCACGCAGAGCAGTGAGAGAAAAGATTTCTCTTCACCGGAGCGAGAGAGCGAGAGAGGGGTTCGGCTGGAGAGGACCCTTTTCGCTATCTCCTCGTCGAGAGGATGTTGATGATAGCCTCCGATGCTGCACTGGACCATCAACTCCCCGGTTTTTCTTTCCTCGATCCTCAACACCCCTCCCATGGCCTTCAGAATCTTCAAGCCGGTGGTGACGATGAGTTCAAAAAGTTCCTCCAGTTTTAATGTAGAGGTGACAGCTTTTCCCATCTCATGAAGAGCGGTCAATTCGGAGATGGTCTGTTCTGCCTTACGATGGAGATGATCATCCCGGATCGCCGATTCCATCTCCCTGGCGATCAGGAGCAGAAGATCGACCTCCAGCGGAGAGAATTTCCGGTTTTTTAAGAAACCGATATAGAAGACTCCCTGAAAAGAGGTTTCATCATAGAGAGGGATACAGGCAAAGGCCGGACAGAGGAGACCCTTCTCCTCCAAAAGGGGTTCCTCTCCTTCAATGGGCGCCCCTTCATTCACCCATAGGGGTTCCCTTTCCTGAGCCAAACGGAAGAGAAATCCATCTTTAAGAATCTTTTCCGGACCTATGAAAAGACATCGATCCGGTTGAAAACTTTCCTGGATGGCGTGGAGCATTCTTCCCAGTTTTGTCTCAAGGAGAAGGGAGGAAGTGGAGAGTTCGACGATCGATTTCAGAAGACCGTAAGCATCGGGATGACCGGACATAACCGATTACCTGACCTCCCTCATATACTCCGCTGCCTCTTCAGGGGGGGTTGGGTTGATATAGAATCCTGTCCCCCACTCGAATCCAGCCACCTTGGTCAGCTTGGGCATGATCTCAAAGTGCCAGTGATAACAGTCCCTGTCCTGTTCCGCAAAAGAGGAGGTATGGATGATGTAATTATAGGGAGGATCATCCAGGACCTGCTTCAATCTCCGGAGGGTGTCGGAAAGGATCTCAGCTGCCTGTCCGTGGAGAGAAGGTGCCATCTGTTCATAACGGGGTTGATGGATTTTCGGAAGGATCCAGGTCTCAAAGGGAAATCGAGAGGCAAAGGGAACGATGGAGACGAACCCGCTGTTCTCTGCGATGACACGCCTTTTCTGCTGAAGCTCCTGCCGGATGATATCGCAGTAGACGCATCGGTCCTTATAAAGAAAGTAATTTTTCGACCCTTCGATCTCTTCCCGCACACTCGTGGGAACGATGGGAAGGGCGATGATCTGGGAGTGGGCATGTTCGAGAGAGGCTCCGGCGGCTGCGCCATAATTCTTAAAGACAATCACATAGCGAAGCCGTTCATCCCGCCTCAGATCGATGATCCTCTCCCGGTAAGCCCAGAGGACGTCCTCCACGGCTTTGAGCGGCAGAGTGGCCAGGGTCTCATTATGCCGGGGTGTCTCGACCACCACTTCATGGGCCCCGATTCCATTCATCTTATCAAAGATCCCCTCCCCCTCTCGGTTTAACTCCCCTTCGATCCGGAGGGCGGGGAATTTATTCGGGACGACGCGAAGCGACCAGCCCGGAGAATTCGGAGCAATCCCATTATCCCGGAAGGCGAGGACCTCCGGTGGAGTTCGGTCTTCATTCCCTTCACAGAGGGGACAGAATCCGCCGATGGGTTGACGTTCTTCTGGCGCAAAATCAGAAGGTCTCCTGCTTCTCTCGGTCGAAATAATTACCCATCTTCCATGGATGGGATCTCTTCTCAGTTCAGGCATAAAAGGTCACTATGTTGGAGAAATGACAATGTCTATGCAGGGAACTTTCGTTTCGCCTTTGCTCCCCTTAACCTCTCTCCTCGCTCCTGATCCTCCAATTCGGTTTTGCATTCGATGCAGAGCGTGGTGACGGGTCTCGCCAATAGTCTCTTTTCAGAAATGGATTTTCCGCAGGATTCACAAATGCCAAAGCTCCCATTCTCAATCCGATCCAGGGCCTCCTTCACCTTCATGATGAGCTTCCTCTCGCGATCCTTGATCCTCAGGAGAAAGTTTCGGTCCGACTCCAGAGAAGCTCGATCCGTGGGATCGGGGAAATCTCCCTCCTGATCCTGACGCATATCGCTGCAGGTCTTTCCAGCTTCCTCTAAGAGATTATGAAGTTGTCCATCAAGCAGTCCTTTAAAATAGAGAAGTTTCTCCTGATCCATCGAGATTCTCCCTTAACAACCGGTGTTCTCCCCTGAAGGGGAAAGCCTCTGGATTCCATTTAACATATTATAATAAGACAATTTTCAGAAAAAAATCAACCCATTCGACTCCCCGGTCTGATCCTTCGACTGCGATCAGGACAGGCACCTCGGGTATGCTCAGGGTTGATACTGAGCGGCGCTTTTTACCCCGTTAGAAATAATGCCCCGCTGCTCCCTCTGGGCCGGCGGCTGCAGCGGGGGGACATTTCAGATTAATTCCGCCTGCCTGCCCCGCCCTCGGTCAGGACCGGGGCCGGTAGGCAGGGCGGGGTTTAATGCCCCGCTGGAATTTCTAACGGGGTTTACCCCGATTTTTAAATCGGGGTTTGGCGCCGTCGAACGTATCAAATTGCAAACTCTGGGAAACCCTGTGAGGTCAGGAAATGAAATGGCAGGCGACCAGATGGTCCTCTCCCTGGTCTAAGAGGAGAGGTTCTTCGATCTGACATCTCTCCTTTGTGTGGGGGCACCTGGGCTGGAACAGACATCCCCTTTCCACAGAAAAGGGACGAAACTCCTCTCTGTTGAGGGGTTCTTGACCCCTTGTCGAAGGATCCAAGCTGGGTATGGCCTGGAGCAAGACCTGGGTGTAGGGATGCAGAGGCCGACGGAAGAGGTCCTCTCCGCTGGCCATCTCCACGATCTTTCCAAGGTACATCACTGCGATCCGATCGCTGATATGTTTGACGATGCGAAGGTCATGGGAGATGAAGAGGTAGGTAAGACCCAGTTGATCTCGCAGGTCCATCAGGAGGTTGAGAATCTGGGCCTGGATAGAAACATCCAGGGCTGAGACAGGCTCATCCGCAACAATCAGTCCGGGATGCAAGGAGATAGCTCTGGCAATGCCGATCCTCTGTCGCTGGCCACCGCTGAATTCATGGGGATAACGCATCGCATCCTGGGGATGGAGTCCCACCTTCTCAAGAATCTCCGACACTCTCTTTACCTTCTCTCTTCCCTGAGCGATCCGATGAACCTCCAGCCCTTCCCCCACGATCTCCCCGACTTTCATTCTGGGATTGAGTGACTCATAGGGATCCTGAAAAATAAACTGCATGGATGGTCTCAATCTTCTGAGCCCTTCCCGATTGAGATCAAGGATATCTTGCTCTTTAAAAAGGAGCTGACCCGAGGTCGGCTCAATCAATCTCAAAATAGACTTGCCTGCGGTCGTCTTTCCACAACCGCTCTCTCCCACCAGTCCCAGCGTCTCTCCTTTCCGGATGGAGAAGGAGATGCCATCCACCGCCCGGATCGGTTTTTTATCCGAAGAGAAGAGCTTCTCCCTGTAGAAGTACTTTTTTAAATCCCGAACCTGAAGCAGAAAATTGTTTTGAGACATATTCATTCTTGTCAACAGTTTCATGTCTCAGGTTTCAAGTTTAATTTTTCAACTTGAAACTTTAAACTTGAAACTGAATTTAACAGCATTCCTTCCATCGGATGCAACGGCTAAAGTGATTCCCGTTGACCTGAAAGAGAGGAGGCTCTTCCTGCTTACATTCTTCAATCATTAAATGACATCTCGGATGGAACTTGCACCCAATGGGTAAATCCATCGAGTTTGGAACCTGGCCGGGAATGGCATTGAGTCTCTTTCTCTTCTCTTTCAGTTGAGGAATCGACTCGAGAAGCCCCCTGGTGTAGGGATGGCGCATCTGGCCAAAGATCGCCTCGATCGGCCCGGACTCCACAATTCTTCCGGCATACATGACAGCCACCCGGTCGGCTATCTCCGCCACCACTCCCAGGTCATGGGTGATCAGCATCACGGCCATTCCCATCTTCCTCTGAATCTCCTTCAATAGCCGGAGGACCTGGGCCTGGATGGTCACATCCAGCGCTGTTGTGGGTTCATCTGCGATGAGGAGTTTGGGTTGACAGGAGAGGGCCATGGCGATCATCGCCCTCTGTCTCATCCCTCCGCTTAGCTGATGGGGATAGGAGTCAATCCTTACTTCAGGAGAGGGAATCTTAACCCGGTCGAGCAGCTCAATGGCTTTCTGTTTAGCCTCTTTTTTATGGAGATTCTGGTGGAGCTCGATGGCCTCCATGATCTGATTCCCTATCGTAAATACCGGATTGAGGGAGGTCATCGGTTCCTGGAAGATCATGGAGATATCATTTCCTCTCACCTTCTCCATCTCCTTCTCTTCTAACTTCAGTAGCTCCCTCCCATCGAAAAGGACCTCACCGCTAATGATCTGTCCGGGTGGACTGGGAATGAGTCTCAGGATGGAGAGGCCGGTCACGCTCTTCCCGCATCCGGATTCGCCCACGAGGCTGAGGATTTCGCCCGGGTGGATCTCAAAACTCACATGTTCAACCGCCCTGACCTCTCCATCCTCCGTAAAGAAATGGGTGGAAAGAGAACGGACTTCCAAAAGAGGATTATTCATAATAACCATTTTGCAATTATCAATTGTCAATTGCCAATGATCAATCATCACATTTTAGTGGATCATTGACCATTGACCGTTAGTAATTGATCATTGATCTGTTCACTGCTAATTGTTAATTGCCCATTGCCCATTGATTATTGATTACCTTCTTCCCCTCAGCCTCGGATCAAGGGCATCTCTCAATCCCTCCCCAAGCAGGTTAAAAGAGAGAACGGTGGTGAGAATAGCCAATCCCGGGAAAACCGTCAGCCACCACGCATCGAAGATATAAGTCCTTCCCTCTGTCAGGATGTTTCCCCAGCTGGGTGCGGGCGGTTGGACTCCGAACCCCAGGAAACTGAGCCCGGCCTCCACCAGGATGGCTGTGGCCACATCGAGTGTCGCTGTCACAAAGACCGGGGCCAGGGCATTGGGCAAGATGTGTTTGAAGATGATCCTTCTGTCTTTGACACCGAGGGCAGTTGCCGCCTGGACAAAATCCCTCTCTCTCAGGGAGAGGAATTCTGCACGGACAAATCGAGAGGTTCCCATCCAGGAGGTGATTCCAATGACTAACATCACTTTAAAGAGACTGGGACCCAGAAGCGCGACCACGGTCAGGATGAGGAAGAAGGAGGGAAAGCAGAGCATGATATCAACGAAGCGCATTAAAACGGGGTCGACCCATCGACCATAGTATCCTGCCACTGCTCCCACCAGGATTCCGATGAGGATGGAGATGGCCACAGCGACAAATCCCACGGAGAGGGAGACTCTCGATCCATGGAGCATACGGCTGAAGACATCCCGTCCCAGTTGATCCGTCCCTAAATAGTTTCGAAGGGATGGAGGCTTCAATTTAAGAGAGACATCCGTCTTTCCTGGATCGTAAGGGGCGATCAGGGAGGCAAACCCGGCGACCAGGAAGACGAGGATGATCATCGCCAGGCCTCCCATGGCCAGCCTGTTTCTTTTAAAATATCTCCAGAAAGTTTTTGCCTGAGAATCCATCTGCTAACCAAAAAGATTTAAAATCCCAAATCACAAATTCCAAATTCCAAATAAAAGTCTTTGGTCTAAGGGTTAGGGTCAAGATGCCTGTTTAGTTGATGGGTAAGGTAATTTGTCTAAAAATTTTTAGCCTTAACCCTTTGACCTAACCTAAACAGGCTTCCTCACCTTAACCCCAGGACTATTTTCATCATTTGCAGGTGACATAACCGTCATGGCCAAATTATTTGTTATTTGGTGCTTGGAATTTCGAATTTCTTCCTTGTCTATCCATATCGAATCCTCGGGTCTGCAATCCCGTAAAGGATGTCAGCAATAAAATTCCCGATCAGGACGAGCACCGCCGAAATCGTATTGATCGTCATCACCACAGGATAGTCCCTGGCCAGGACAGCCTGATAAGCCAGTCGTCCAATTCCGGGCCAGGAAAAGACGGTTTCCATGATGATGGAGCCGCCAATCAGCCCCGGAATGAGGAATCCGAAAAGGGTGATAATGGGAAGCAGTGCATTGCGCAGGGCATGTTTGTAATAGACCATCTCCTCCGGAAGCCCTTTGGCTTTGGCGGTGCGAACATAATCCTGACGGATCACCTCGAGCATGCTGGAGCGGGTATAGCGTGAGAGGGCGGCAATCCCTCCGATCGCCAGGATGATCGAGGGAAGCATCAGGTGCCAGAGCCGATCCATCACGATCTCCAGCGAGGTGAACCCCTCTGTCACAAAAGACCTCATCCCGAGAACGGGGTAACCGAAGAGTTTGACGGTCCCGAGAATGAGCAGGTAGGCGAGCCAGAAGCTCGGAATGGAGATGCCCAGATAGGCTCCGAAGGTCCCGAGGTTATCAAAAAA